>SKRW01000053.1 GCA_007118295.1 Paracoccaceae bacterium
GCGCGGGCGAAGCCCGTGCCCCCGGCCCGGAAAGAGCGTGCATCTGCCTGACTGTGATCCCGTATCTGGTGCAGGTCATTTGCAGCGCTGCATCAGGATTCTGACCGGCTTGCGCAAATGTCCATGACCCAGACATTGTCTTGCGCGCCTACCCGTGCTTGATCATGTCCCCCAGAAACCAGCGCGCGCCAGATGGCTGGACCTGCTTATTCCGCTGTGCTGCCCGAATCGCCCTCTGCTCGCGATCTGGGTCAGGGCGATCTGATCATGCCGGCGGTGGGGTGTGCGGGGCGGTGGCCGTCTGGCCATGCGCGGGCGAAGCCCGCGCCCGGAGAGAGAAAACTCTTTCCCGCCAACTGCGGCAAAGGGCGGCCCGGAGCCAGCGCACTGGGCCGACGCGTGCCCTGCGCGTCAGTCGCCAGGCGCGGGCCGCTCCAGCGCGGTCAGCCAGCGATCCAGCCGGGCGCGATTCACCCCCATATCGGACCGGCCGAAACGTGCGCGCGCAAAGGACAGCAGCATCGCGCCTTCGCCCGCAGGCTCTATCAGGAGGGACGTATAGTCCGGGTACCCCATCAGGCGCGTTCGGGTGAGATAGGTCATGTGCTGCCCCTCGACGGATCCGGCCAGCAACTCGGCCCCGTCGGCACGCGCAATCTGGTCGATGCGGCGCGCCAGATCTTCGGGGGACATCTGAAAGACGCGGGGCATGGCGTCCCCGCCGACCATGCGGATCAGATGAAAATTGGGCGTTGCGGGGCGTGTGACAAGGCGCGGGTCCTCGTGCCAGCGGGCCGGATCAGAGGGTGCGAGGCGGATATAGGCCAGCAGACCCAGCCCAAGCAGCGCAAACGCGATGGCAATGAGCTTGATCATGCGCGCGCCTCGCGCAGCGCCCAGACATAGAGTGCGATCAATTCCATTCCCACATGTGCTCCCATGATGGCCGTGGCTTCGGTCGGGTCCAGTGCAGGGCAGACCTCGACCACATCGCCACCCTTGAGGTTGATCCCCGCCAGACCCCGCAGGATGACCGCCACCTGATTGGGCGTCAAGCCATTCCAGACCGGCGTGCCGGTGCCGGGGGCAAAGCCGGGATCAAGGGCGTCAATGTCAAAGCTGATATAGCAGGGACGGTTGCCAACAATCTCGCGGGCGCGGTCTGCGACCGCGTCAGGCCCCTTGGCATGGCATTCGAACGCGTCGATCACCTGCACACCAAGGTAGTCTAGGCATTCGGTGCGGATACCGATCTGGACCGACTGCGCGGGCGCGATCAGCCCCTCCTTTACCGCGCGGTACATCATCGTGCCGTGATCCATGCGCGCCGGGTCATCATCGGGCCAGAGGTCGGAATGGGCGTCGAACTGGATCACGCTGAGGGGGCCGAACCTCTCGGCATAGGCGCGCAGGATGGGCAGCGTGATGAAATGGTCGCCGCCAAGTGTCAGCGCGCCCGCGCCCGCGTCAAGGATCGTGCCGATATGGGTGCGCAACAATTCGGGGAAAAGCGCCAGATGGCCATGGTCATAGGCCAAATCGCCATAATCGATGACGCTGGCCACGCTCAGCGGATCGAACCCCCAGCCATAGGGCGGGTAGCAAGGCTGCAGCACGCTGGCCGCGCGGACAGCGCGCGGGCCAAAGCGCGCACCGGGGCGGTGCGAGGTCGCCTGATCGAAACACACCCCCGTGACGGCCAGATCGACCCCGGCCAGATCCTTGGTAAAGCGGCGGCGCAGGAACGAGGGCGCTCCGCCAAAGGTGTTCTCGAAGGACAGCCCGCGCAGATCATTGCGCGTAAAGGCGGAATCGACCTCTTTTCCGGGGGGATGCAGTGCCATGGTGCTTTTCTCCGCTTGCGAAAACTCTATCCTGCCTCACACACTGACGCGAGGCCGTGATGCTTTATGAACCCGAAGGGACTGACCCGGCCATCTGGCCAGACAGCTATTGGCGCGCGTCCAGCCCGTCCCTGCCCGCCTGCCCACCGCTTGCAGGCAGCACCGTGGCCGATATCGCCATCATCGGCGCAGGGTATGCCGGGCTGAACGCCGGGCTGGACCTGATCGAGCGCCACGGCGCGCGCGTGGTGGTGCTGGACAGCGCACAGCCCGGTTGGGGGGCGTCGGGGCGCAATGGCGGGTTCTGCTGTCTGGGCGGCGCGCGGCTGGACAGCGCGGCCATCGCCCGCAGATTGGGCACCGGGGCTGCGCGCGAATGGGACGCGTTCGAGTGTGACGCCATTGCGCGCGTGGCCGACAACCTTGCGCGCTACAGAATTGACGCACAGACTACCGAACCGGGAGAGATGCAACTGGCCTCGACCCCGCGCGCCTGGGCACGCATGCAGCGCGCGGGCGGCGAGGTCTGGGACGCAGCGCGCCTTTCGGCCGAGGGGTTGAACACGCATGTCTATCTCGGAGGCAAACTGACCCGCACAGGCTTTGGCCTGCACCCCTATGCTTACGCCACCGGGCTTGCGCGCGCGGCCCTGTCTGCGGGCGTGCAGATCCATGGCGACAGCCCCGCGACGCGCCTGGAGCGTTGCGCCTCTGGCTGGCAGGTCATGACCCCGCAAGGACACGTCACGGCGCGGCAGGTCCTGATTGCCACCAATGGCTATAGCGACGAGCGCCTGCCCGGCTGGCTGCACCGCCGCATCCTGCCCGCGATTTCGAACATCATGGTCACGCGCCCCCTGACCGGGGCGGAATTGCAGGCGCAGGGCTGGACGCGCCACCTGATGGCCTATGATACCCGCACGCTGCTGCATTATTTCCGCCTGCTGCCGGACAACCGGCTTCTGTTCGGGGCGCGCGGCGGGGTATCGTTCCGCCCAGCCCCGGTCGCCGAATTTGCCCGCCGCGCGCGCGCCGATTTCGAGCTGATCTTTCCCGCCTTTCGCAAGGCCGAGACCGAGTTCACATGGAACGGGCTTGTCTGCCTGACCGCCAGTCTTGCCCCCTATATCGGCCCCGTGCCGGGCATAGAGGGTCTGTGGCTGGCGCTGGGCTGGCACGGCAATGGTGTTGCCGCCGCATCCGAAGGCGGACGCCGTGCCGCCCGCGCGCTGATGGCCGCGCAAGATGCCCCGCCCGAACTCTGCCGCCGCCCGCCGCCGCAATTCCTTGTCCCGCGCAAGCCCGCGCTGCGCGCGGGCATGGCGCTGGCCAGCCTGTTCGACGGCAAATTGCGCGCCCGATAAACGCGACAGGCCGCGCATCATCCCCAAGGCAAGGCCACGGAGGCCAGATTGCGCCCGAACCCCGCCGACACCGTGGTTGACCTCTATCAGCGCCATGCATCCCTTTGGGCGCAAAGCCGCCGCAGGGATCTGTTCGAGGCCCCATGGCTTGACCGTTTTCTGTCCACCCTGCCCGACGGGCCGCGCGCAGTTCTCGATCTTGGATGCGGCACAGGCCAGCCGATGGCTGGCTGGCTGCTGGCGCAGGGCTGCCAGGTCACGGGCGTCGATGCCGCCCCCGCAATGATCCGCCACGCCCGGTCCAGCCTGCCCAAGGCGCGCTGGATCACCGCCGACATGCGCGCCCTGCCCCCGATGGGCCCGTTTCACGGTATCCTTGCATGGCACAGCCTGTTTCACCTGACCCCGGACGACCAACGCGCGCTGGTCGCAACACTGGGCCAGCTTTGCATGCCCGGTGCCGCGCTGATGTTCACCAGCGGCCCGGCCCAAGGCGAAGCCATGGGCCGCCTTGGGGACCAGCCGCTTTTTCATGCCAGCCTCGCACCCGCAGATTACCGCGCGGTCTTGCACCAGAATGGGTTTGACGTGATCCGGCATGCAAAGAATGACCCGGCCTGCGGTGGCGCGACAATCTGGCTGGCCCGCAAAGTCTGAGGGGGGCCGCCCGCTGCGCGCTACGCTGCGGCCTTCAGCATCCCCTCTGCCTGCAGATGCGCGTGGGTCTGGTCCAGCGTCCTGCGCGCGCGCTCGATCAGTTCGTCAATATCGGCAGGCGTGATCACAAGCGGCGGCGCAATGATCATCCGGTCGCCGACATGGCGCATCACCAGATTATTGCCAAACGAGAATTCGCGGCAGATATACCCCGCAGTGCCCGGTTCGGCCTGAAACTTCGCGCGTGCGGCCTTGTCCGGGGTCAGCGCAAGGCTGGCCATCATGCCGCGCGACACAGCCTCACCCACCAGCGGATGATCGGCCAGACTGCCCCAGGCCTGCGCGAGATAGGGTGCCGTCGCGGTGCGCACACGGTCGATGATGTTCTCTTCTTCCAGAATGCGCAGGTTTTCCAACGCCACCGCCGCCGCGACCGGATGGCCCGAATAGGTATAGCCGTGGTTGAATTCATCCTGACCGATCGTATGCGCCACCTCGTCACAGACAACAGAGCCCCCGATGGGCTGATAACCCGACGACAGGCCCTTGGCGATGGTCATGATATGCGGGCGGATGCCGTAGCTTTGCGACCCGAACCAGTGCCCAAGCCGCCCGAAACCGGTAATCACCTCATCCGCGATCAGCAATATGCCGTATGTGTCCACGATACGCTGAATCTCTGGCCAATAGCTGTCGGGCGGGATGATCACCCCGCCAGCCCCCTGCACCGGCTCGGCGATAAAGGCCGCCACGTTTTCGGCACCAAGGGCGAGGATCTGCTCTTCCAGTTGCCGCGCGCGGGCCAGTCCGAATTCCTCGGGCGTGATAGCGCCCCCTTCGCCATACCAGTAGGGCTGGTCGATATGGACAATACCGGGGATCGGCAGCCCTCCCTGCGCATGCATCGCCGCCATCCCGCCCAGACTTCCGCCGCCCATGGTGGAGCCATGATAGCCATTGCGGCGCGCGATGATCACGCGGCGCTCGGGCTGACCTTTGAGCGCCCAATACTGACGCACCATGCGGATATTCGTGTCATTGGCCTCGGACCCGGACCCGGCAAAGAACACATGGTTCAGATCACCGGGGGCCAGCTCGGCTAGCTTCGCCGCCAGTCGCAGCGCGGGTACATGGCTAGTCTGAAAGAAGGTGTTGTAATAGGGCAGCTCGCGCATCTGGCGCGCGGCGGCATCGGCCAGTTCCGTCCGGCCATAGCCGATATTGACACACCACAGCCCCGCCATGCCATCGATCAGTTCGGTCCCGTCGCTATCAGTCAGCCGCACCCCCTCGGCCCGCGTGATGATCCGCGCGCCCTTTTGCCCAAGCGCGCCATTCGCCGTGAACGGATGCATGTGATGGGCCGCATCAATCGCCTGCAACTCGGCTGTGGGGGGAATATTGGTCAATGTCATGGCGCGCGCTCCTGTCCGCTTTCGCGCAAGGATACCGCCCGCCCATCGCCCGTCAAGAGAATTTGATCAAATTATTTCGGACCGCTGAACAGACCCCGGTCCAGCCCTGCGCGGATATTGGCGACGCCTTGCACGATATCAGCGCGCAAGGCCCGCTCCAGGGCATCGCTGTCGCGCGCATCAAGCGCCATCAGCGCCAGCTTGTGATTGTCGGGCTGGCGCAACCCGCCTGCGCCCGGCCCGTCACAGACAGCACGCAACGACGGGCCGAACCGCAACCACAGGGACGCCGCCAGACCTTCGAGCACCTCGGAGCCTGCCTGCGCATACAGCGTGAAATGAAACGCATGATTGGCCCGCAGATAGGCCGGGACATCCCCGCGCAGGATCGCGCCATCCACGCGCGCATCGATGCCGCGCAATTCGGCGATCTTGCCCGGCTCCAGCCCCGACAGCGCCTGCAGCCCCAGCCGCACCTCGATTGCCGCGCGCGCATAGCCCAGATCCTCCAGCGCCCGCATCCCCAGACGTGGCACAACGACGCGCCGGTTCCCCTGCCATTGCAATGCCCTTTCGGCAATCAGCCGCCGGATCGCCTCGCGCACGGGTGTCATGCCCAGCCCGAGTTCCGCCACCAGCCCCTCGATCGTGACCGCCGCCCCCGGTGCCAGATCCCCGAACAAGACCATATCGCGCAACCGCGCATAGGCCACCTGATGCGCTGGCAACCGGTCTGTCATGCCTTCACCCTGCACCGGAACACCCACACACACAGCCCTTGATTTTCATCTTGCCAGAAATACTCAAAAGACGCCGGGCGAAGCCCGGCGCCCCCGAATGTTCTCAGAAAAACGCCTGCAGCCCTGTCTGCGCGCGCCCAAGGATCAGGGCATGCACATCATGCGTGCCCTCATAGGTGTTCACGGTTTCAAGGTTCACCATATGGCGGATCACCTGATATTCCTCGGAAATCCCGTTGCCGCCATGCATGTCGCGCGCCACGCGCGCCATCTCCAGCGCCTTGCCGCAATTGTTGCGCTTGATCAGGCTGATCATCTCGGGCGCGGCAAGTGCATCGTCCATCAACCGCCCGACCTGCAACGCGGCCTGCAACCCCAGCGCAATTTCGGTCTGCATGTCGGCCAGTTTCTTCTGGAACAGTTGCGTGCCCGCCAGCGGCTTGTTGAACTGCTTGCGGTCCAGCCCATACTGGCGCGCGGCATGCCAGCAGAATTCCGCCGCCCCCATCACGCCCCACGCAATGCCATAGCGTGCGCGGTTCAGACAGCCAAACGGCCCTTTCAGCCCCTCGACATGCGGCAAGAGCGCCTCTTCGCCAACCTCGACCCCGTCCATCACGATCTCGCCCGTGGTCGAGGCGCGCAAGGACAATTTGCCCTCGATCTTGGGGGCCGACAGGCCGGTCATGCCCTTTTCCAGCACAAAACCCCGGATCTTGCCGCCATGTGCATCGGATTTCGCCCAGACGACAAAGACATCGGCAAAGGGACTGTTCGAGATCCACATCTTGGAACCCGTCAGTCGATAGCCGCTTTCGGTCTTTTCAGCGCGTGTCTTCATGCCAGCAGGGTCAGAGCCCGCGTCAGGCTCGGTCAGGCCGAAACAACCGATCAATTCGCCCGAACACAGACCCGGCAGGTATTTCTCGCGCTGCGCCTCGGACCCATAGGCGTAGATCGGATAGATCACGAGGCTGGATTGCACTGACATCATCGACCGGTAGCCGGAATCCACACGCTCGATCTCGCGCGCGATCAGCCCGTAGGTGACGTAATTCGCGCCAAGGCCGCCATATTGTTCGGGCAGGGTCGCACCCAGCAGCCCCGCCTGCCCCATCAGCGGGAACAGGTCAGGCTCGGACGCTTCCTCGCGAAAGGCCTTGATCACGCGCGGCTGCAACACCGATTGCGCAAATTCCTGCGCGGCATCGCGCAACATGCGTTCATCTTCGGAAAGCTGCCGCTCCAGCAGCAGGGGGTCATCCCAAGTGAAGGCCCCCAGATCCGGCGCGTCAGTGGCTTTCAGGGCGGGTTTGTCAAGCGGCATGGCAGTCTCCTCCGGGTCGGCATGGCTCTGTCTTGCCATGATATAGCCAAAGCTGCGCCAGGACAAAAGGGATCGTTTGGCGCGCGGGCGCGGCGCGGTCTTGCGCAGCAACGGACCCGCTGTAATAAGGCGGGATGGCAAAGGCACTTCCCCAATTCACCTGCATGGCTTGCGGGGCCACACACCGCAAATGGGCGGGCCGCTGCGACGCGTGCGGCGCGTGGAACAGCATTGTCGAGGAAGCGCCTGTGTCCGCAGGCCCCGGCCCGCGCATGGCCAAGGGGCGCAGCATCGCGCTCAGCACGCTGGCAGAGGCCGAAGCGCCACCCCCCCGCAGCACATCGGGGATGGACGAACTGGACCGCGTGCTGGGGGGCGGGCTGGTGGCGGCCTCGGCCATTCTGGTGGGGGGGGACCCCGGCATCGGAAAATCGACCCTGTTGTTGCAGGCCGTGGCAGCTTTCGCGGGCAAGGGACTGAAATGCCTGTATATCTCGGGCGAAGAGGCCGCAGCGCAAGTCCGCCTGCGCGCAGCCCGTCTGGGGCTGGCGCAAGCGCCGGTGGGGCTGGGGGCCGAAACCAATCTGCGCGACATCCTTGCCACGCTCGACATGGAGCGCCCCGATCTGGTGGTGATCGATTCGATCCAGACCATGTGGCTGGACACGATCGACAGCGCGCCC
>SKRW01000310.1 GCA_007118295.1 Paracoccaceae bacterium
CCATCAACCCGCGCGCAGCGGCCAGGGCAAAATTCCCGCCCGACCCGATGGCGGCCACGTCAAACTCGGGCTCCAGCACATCGCCTGCACCCGTGATCACGAACAGGTCACGCCCATCTGTCACGATCAGCATCGCTTCCAGCTTTTGCAGATACTTGTCCGTGCGCCAGTCTTTCGCCAACTCGACCGAAGCCCGCGCCAACTGCCCCGGCGCTGCCTCCAGCTTGGCCTCCAGCCGTTCCAGCAGGGTAAACGCATCAGCGGTCGAGCCTGCGAAGCCCGCCACCACCTCATGCCCGCCGGGGGCCAGCCTGCGCACCTTGCGCGCAGACCCCTTGATGACAGTCTGGCCCAGTGACACCTGACCATCACCCGCCACCACTACCTCACCCCCACGGCGTACCGCGATGATGGTCGTCCCATGCCAGCCGGGAAAATCGGTCACCCTGCCCTCTTCATCTTGCCAAAAATACTCCCGCCGGAGGCGCAGTTCTCCGGCCGGACCGCAACACGAAAGGGGCGCGGTCTTCGCGCCCCCTCCACATTAGACTGCGCCGTCAATCCAGCTTTGCAGCGCCGATTTCGGGGCCGCGCCGACCTTGTTCGACACCACTTTCCCGTCCTTGAACAGGAACAGCGCCGGGATTCCGCGAATCCCCATTGAGGCCGCGGTGTCGGGGTTTTCGTCGACATTTACCTTGGTGATCTTGACCCGGCCTTCATACTCGGCAGACAGTTCTTCCAGTGCGGGGCCGATCTGCTTGCAGGGGCCGCACCATTCGGCCCAGAAATCGACAACCACAGGGATGTCGGACTGGCGCACTTCGGCGTCAAAGGTGGAATCGGTGACTGCAATCGTGGCCATGGGGCTCTCCAATCTGGGTTTGTTTCGCGACATACCTATGCCCCAGCCGCGCCGGATTCAAGCGCCGCCCGCGCAAGTGCCGCATCCAGGAGTGTCGGGGGCAATTCCATCAGACTGGCCTGCGCGGTCCACAACAGCGCCACGCGGACGGAACGCCCCGGAAAGACCTGCGTCAAAAGCACCGCATATGCCGCCATCTGGCGCAACACCCCCTCGGGCACAGCGTCAGGTGTTTGCGGGATGATGCGGTTCGATTTGTAGTCCACGGCCAGCACTTCTGTCCCGGTAACGACCAGCCGGTCGATGACGCCAAAGGCCGGGCGCGCGAACAGCGTGCCGGTAATCTCGACCTCAGCCAATGTGCCGGGCGCAAAGAGAGGCGCAAGCACCGGGGCTGCAAGCACTGCCTCTGCCTCGGTCAGCAGGACCTCCAGATCGCGCGGCGCGCCTTCGGCGCTGCTGGCCAGAAGGTCATGCGCGCGCGCAGCGCGCGCCTCCTCGGGCCAATGGGGCAGATGCTCCAGCAACAGATGCAATTGCGTGCCCCTCAGCATGGCCTCATCCACGCTCTCACCGGCCTCGCCGGGCAGAGCCTTGGCCCCACCAAGCTGTGAGGGCGACAGCAGCAGTGCTTCTGCGGGTGCAGTGGCTGCAGGCTGCCAGAGCATCTCCGGCACCCGCACCCCATCGCGGACCACCGTACCGCCCCCCTCGGCCTGCTCGGGCCAGTCCTGATGCTGGTAGCGTAGCCCCTGCCCTGTCGGGCAGGGGCATGTCACAGCCCCCACATGGTGCAGCCCGTCCTTAACCCGGTTATACCAGCTCTCAGGGGCCTTTGCCTCGCCCGCGCCTGCCACGATCAGCCAGCTTTCTGCCCGTGTCATTGCAACATACAGCAGGCGCGCATCCTCCTCGGCGCGCAAATCGGCGGCAGCGTCCATCACGGCCTGAACCTGCGGCGGTGTCTCTTCCTTGGTGCCGCGCCAGACCAGTGTGCCGCGCAAGGGGTAAATCTGGCGCCGCTCGACCCCGCCGGCATCGACCGTATCGGGCAGGATGACAACAGGTGCTTCCAGCCCCTTGGCACCATGCACGGTCATCACCCGCAAGCGCCCGCCCGCCGCATCCAGTTCGCGCTTGATCTGGACATCCCCATGTTCCAGCCAGGTCAGAAATCCAGTCAGGCTGGGCGTTTCCATCTGCTCATAAGCCAGTGCCTGCGCCAGAAACGCGTCGATTCCGTCTTCGGCTTCGGGGCCCAGACGCGCAATCAGGCGGCGGCGGCCATCATGACGCGTCAGACACCGCTCGATCAGGTCATAGGGGCGCAGGAAATCGGTCTGGCCCAGCATGTCATTCACGATGGCCAGCGTGTCGGCATCGCCCTGTTCACGCAGTCGCGCCCACAGTAAGGCAGCCCCACGCCCCTGCGCCAACCGGAACAGCGCATCCTCGGACCACCCGAACAGCGGCGAGCGCAAGCTCGCCGCCAGCGACAGGTCATCCTCGGGCGTCGCCAGAAACGACAGCAGAGCTGTCAGATCACGCACCGCCATTTCCCCGCCCAGCCTCAGCCGGTCCGCACCCGCGATTTCCAGCCCCTCGGACTTGCAGGCGGCGATGATCTCGTGAAACAGCGTGTTGCGGCGGCGCACAAGGATCAGCACGTCCCCCTCGGACATCGCGCGCAACTCGTCGCCATGCCAGATGGGCGTGCGTGCATCGATCAGGCGGCGTAATTCGGCGGCAATGGTGCGGGCAAGCTGGCGATGATGATGCTCTTCGGGCAGCACATCGACCGGGTCATGCCATTCGGGCGGATCGGGGCGGACGGGGCGATCAACCAGCGGCCACAAATCCACCCGCCCTGGCAGGCGGTCGAAAAACGCAATATGGCTGGGGGGGCCACCAAGGCCCGCATCATTCGGCGGGCGAAAACTGGCATCCACGCTGCGCAGCACGGCATCGGATGAACGGAAGGAATGCGCCAGTTCGGCCTCGTTCAGGCGTAGCCCGACATGCGCCAGCCGCTCGCGAAACTGCGCCTGCATCGCGTCGAACACGGCCAGATCCGCGCCCTGAAACGAATAGATCGACTGCTTCTTGTCACCCACCACAAACAACGTGCGGCTGGCATCGACTGCGCCCAGACCAGCGGTAAATTCCTGTGCCAGATGCTCGATCACGCGCCACTGGCCGGGGGCAGTGTCCTGTGCCTCGTCAACCAGAATATGATCAACCCCGCCATCCAGCTTGTAGAGCACCCATTGCGCAACTGACGGGTCGGTCAGCAACTGCCCGGCGCGCGCGATCAAATCATCGAAATCCAGCCAGCCGCGCGCGGCCTTGGCGGCCTCAAGGCGCGGCAGAAAGCTACGGGCAAACCGGTGCAGCGCGAGGCTGCGCGTGAGAGAGGCCAGCGCGACCCGGTAGGGTCGCGCCTCCTCGACGCGCTGCATCAGTGCCTGCAAGGGGTCCAGCAACCGGCCAAGCTTGCCACGCGTCGATTTGGTCGGGTAGCGGTCGAGCTTGGCCTGACCAGCGCGCTCGCCGGTCTTGTAAAGGAACTCACCCTCCAGCACGGCAAGGGTTTCCAGCCGGGGGGCCGTGAAATCGATCTCGCGCAGCCGGTCGGCGGCCTTGTTGTCATTGGTGCTGCCTGCATCGAAGTAAGGCAGGACATCCGCGATCAATTGCGCCTCGCCGCCGCGAAACACCTGTGCCAGCAGGTCCGGCGCGCCCATGCCTTCAGGCAGGCCAAGCGCCGCGCGCAGCGCGGCGCTTGGCTCAGGTTCCGGTTCTGGCCCCGATCTTAGTCCAGCAAACCCGGCCGCATTGCTGCAAATCTCGCGCAAAAGATCGTCCAGTTCCGCCCCGGTGAACACCCCCGCCAGCGCGTCAAGGGCTGGCTTGTCCACCCCCTCGGCCATCGCGTTCAGCACCTCTTCGCGCAGCACACGCGCCGATCGGTCATCCATCTCGGTAAAGGCGGGCGAGAGGCCAGCCTCCAGCGGAAAGCGGCGCAACAGGGCTGCGCAGAACGAATGGATGGTCTGAATCTTCAGCCCGCCCGGTGTCTCGATCGCACGCGCGAACAACCGCCGCGCTTCGGCCAGCGAGGGGCCGGGAGTTTCGTCGATCTTTGCCAGTTCGGCGCGCAACTGCGCCTCGGGCAACATCGCCCAACTGCCCAGCAACCGGAACAGCCGGTTCTGCATCTCGCTGGCCGCCGCCTTGGTATAGGTCAGGCACAGGATGCGCTGCGGCTCGACCCCGCGCAAAAGCAGCCTTGCCACGCGGTCAGTCAGCACCTTGGTCTTGCCCGAACCTGCATTGGCCGACAGCCATGTCGAAGCCAGCGGGTCGGACGCGCGGTTCTGCGCCAGTGTCGCCTCATTCATCGACATCCCTCCCGACGGGCAGGGTCACGGGCGTGTCCTGCTGCGTCCATTCACCATAGCGGGACAGATGGTCGTAATCGGACGTGTCGCGCACGCTCAGCAGCATCCGGCGCGCGGCGAAGCCGCGCGCCTCGTCCAGATAAGCGCGGATCAGACGCTCGAATTCCGCGCGCGCCTCGGACAGGATCGCGGGTGTGATTGCGGTCGCTTCCAGCTTGGGCGGATTGCCAAGGCCCAGATAGGTAATCCGCGCCACATCCCTCAGACCCAGCGCCTCAAACGCCCCTTCCTCGGCCATCATCGCTTCCAGCAGCAACTGCTTGTCGAAATGCTTTTGCTGTTTCTCGGTCGGTGGGGTGCCGGTCTTGTAATCGATGATATGCACCTCGCCATCGGGCCATTCATCGATCCGGTCAGGCTTGGCCGTCAGGCGAAAGACCGGATCGCGCAGATCGAACGCGCCCTTTTCCTCCAGCAGCAGCGCGCGGCCCGGTTGCGCCAGATGAAAGGCCAGAAAAGCCTGCGCTGCCCGCGCCATGCGGGCCTGCCACAAGGCGCGGGCAGCGGGCCATGGCACATCCCGCGCCAGCACATGCGCCGACAGGCGCAGCAGTTGTGCCAGCGCGTCAGGCTCGGGCGCAGATGCGGTGAATTCCTCCAGAACCTTGTGCAGCACTGTGCCGCGCAACAGCGCATCCGGACTGGGATGCAGCGCGTCCAGCTTGCGCAGTCGCAACACATACCGCGCATATACCTCGTAAGGGTTGCGGATCAGGCGGCTGATGGCAGTTACCGGCAATTCACGCGGGCGCGCGGTAAGGGGCGGCGCGGGGGCGGGACGGGGTGCGGGCGGATCATCGGGCAGACCGCGCGGGTCCGCCTCGAATGCCGCAGCCAATGCCAGCATCTGCGCGCCCCGCGCGCGCATCCCGTCCAGTGCCACGCGTCCGCCCTGATCTGGCAGGCCGTCGAGCAGGTTGGTCAGCCTGTTCAGCCAGCGCGAGGGGACTGTCTGCGCCTCGGCGTCGCGCACGGCACGCGACAGTACCACCTCGGGCGCGGCGATGGCCTGCTGAAAATCATGCGCCGAAAGCCCGATCTGCCGCTCGGGGGCCAGCAACCCGGCATCCGCACGCATGCGCCGGTTCAGCCAGGGGTCGGGATCGGGGGCCTTGGGCCAGACGCCATCATTCAACCCCGCCAGAATAACCAGCCCGGCACCCTGCACGCGTGCCTCAAGCGTGCCCCAGATCATGATACCGGGATGCGCGGCGACAGGCTCGCGCACCTCGAACCCTTGCAGATAGGAGGTGACGAAACTCTCGTAATCGCGCGGCGTCAGCGCCCCCCCATGCGGGGACTCGCGCGCCAGATGACCCATCGCGGCGCGCGCCTTGTCGCCTGCGGCGGCCAGCCATAATTCGCCCGTGCCGCCCTCTGCTTCACGCTCTGACCCGCCAGCCAGCCCTTCGGCCCGTGCCAGATGTGCCGCAACCAGTTCCGCAAAAGGCAAAGCTGCGCCCTCAAGCGGGTCGCCCAGACTTGCGATCAGCCACTCGGCCCAGTCAACGCAGTCTTTCTTCGCGCCAAAATCGCGCAGGAAGGCAGGGTCAGGATAGGCCACTCCGCCGCGGCGCAGGCGCAGTTCCAGATCGCGCGTGTGCAGCAGATGCGCCGCGCGCCCTGCCCCGCTATGGGTCAGCGGGTGTTTCAGCAGGACCATCAGCGCGACTGTGTCCAGCCGCTGCACCATCAGCCCCGCCACATGGCGCAGAAAGCGCCCCGGTGCCGACAGGGCCAGCGGGCGGCCCGCGCTGTCATCGGGTGTGATCCGCCAGCGGTCCAGCGCCGCTGTCACGCGCCGCGAGAGGTCACGATCCGGCGTGATGAGTGCGGCGCTCTGCCCCTCTTCGGCCGCCCGACGCAGGCGCAACGCGATGGCCAGCGCCTCCATCCGGGGGGACGGCGCCTCGATCAGGCTGATCCCTGCGCAGGCCGTGTCGATACCTTGTAGCAACCGCCCCTCGGTCATCCATTGATCGGTGACAGGGGCCGGGCGCAGCGCGAGCGAAACCAAGCGGTTGCGTTCAGGCGACGGGGGCGGCGTGTCGCACCAGGGCTGCACGCCATCGGGGGTTATGCCCAGCGCGCCCATCAGGCTTTGATAGCGGAACTGGGGGTGGTCCTCGGCCTCTAGCCTCGGCCAAAGGTCAGGCGGCAAATCCGTGTCAAACCCCGGCAGGACGACCGCGCCCTGTGGCAGCCGCGCGACGGCCTGCATCAGCAGTGCCGTTGTGCCGCGTGACCCGGTCGAGCCTGCAATCAGCACCGGGTCGGCGGGCGGGTCACCCGACCATGTGGCAATCAGCGCCTCGGCCTGTGCGCGCACGCGCCCTTCGGCATCCAGCGCATCGGGGCGCAGCACCTGATCTGCCAGCGTGATGAAGGCCAGACTGCGCGCCCAATGTGCCGAATGGCGGCTGACATCAAGCGTCGCAAGGCGCTCGGGCGACACACCTTCGGCCTGCATCTCGGCAAAAAGCCGCGCCAGACTGTCCGACAGATCGTACAGCGCACAGCGCGGGGCCAGATCCGGGGCAGCGGTCAGCAACCGCTCCACCAGTTGCGCCAGTTCCAGCCTGCGGCGCAAGGGGGCCACTGGCGGTGGCAGGGCGGCGGCCTGCGGAAACAGCAGCGGGTCGGAAATCAGCCGGATACGCGGCAACAGCCCTGGCCCCTGCGCGACGAGGGCCGTGCGCACCTGCCTGCGCATGCGGGCGGAATTGACCAGAAGCGTGACTCGCGCGCGCGCCTCGGGGGCCAGCGGCGCCAGCCGTGCGGCCAGTCCCGTGGCCAGCGCGCGCGGGAAATCGACGCCGCAAGGCAGGCCAAAGACGCGGGCGGTTTCAGGCGCGGGCGCGAACATGACAGCCATCCGCCTACGCGCCCTCGGCCATGGACGTGGCCAGTGCAGCAAGAGGTTCGGCCCAGCGCGCGTGCGCGGCGCGGAACTGCAACGCGCGCGTGTCGGGTGCTGCCCCTTGGCCGATCTGCAGGTGCAATGCGTCGGGCGGGGTCAGGGGGCCAAGCCGCTCGGCCCATTCCACCAGACAGATCGCATCCTCGAATGCCTGATCAAGGCCCAGTTCAATACAGTCCTGCGGGTCGCTCAGCCGGTAGAGGTCTGCATGCCACAGCGTGACATCGCCCAGATCATAGGTCTGCACCAGGGTGAAACTTGGCGAGGGCACCTCTTCCCAGCGCCCAAGGGCGGCCAACCTCGACTGGATCAGCGCGCGCGCAAAGACGCTTTTACCTGCGCCGACCGGGCCATCGAGCAATACCACATCGCCCGCTGCCAACCCCTGCCCCAGCCGGGTTGCAATGCGCGCCGTATCCTCGGCAGATGTCGCCGTCAGGTGAAGTCTTAATGTGCCGTCCATGGCCCAGTCTTGCCATGACCAGGGGGCTGCTGCCAGCCCTGTTTCACATCTTTCAGGCCCGCATCCGCGGTGGGGTCCGGGCAGGAGGGCCCGTTTGCATGCGCCATGACCGCCCCATCATCACGGAGCAAGCGCGGTTGAAGCGCATGACAGGCGGGTGCGGGCACCCGCGCGACAGGGTCCGCCGACGCACGCGCCCCAACGGTTTGAGGTGGCATGGTGCCGCGCTCCAAATCTCTGGGGGCGGCGTGTGGCGCACAGCGTGAGGCCGCGAATGATGATCTGAACGG
>SKRW01000214.1 GCA_007118295.1 Paracoccaceae bacterium
GGCCGGGAAAGGTCGACGCCAGCCGCCTCGAACGCTGCGCGCAGCGCATCGCCCTGTTTCAGGGTCTTGTCCTCGTTCAGCAGGGCGGTGAAAGGCAGGTTCAGCGCCCCCGGCATATGGCCCGCGCGCAGCCCTTCGCGCGGTTCCGGTGCATCCCCGCGAAAGCGGTCAGGCGCGCGCGCATCGACAATCTGCCAGTCGCGCAGCTTGACGGCAGCCGCGACCTGACTGACATCCTTGACCATATGTGCCTGCCGCTGGACCGTGATGTGACGCTCGCGCAGCATCGGGGCCAGATCCTCGATCTCGCGCCCTTCGGCCTGCCATTTCGGAAAGCCGCCATCCAGCACGGCCACATCCGTCTTGCCCATCAGCCGGAACAGCCACCAGACGCGCGCTGCCGAGAACATCCCCATCCCGTCATAGACCACGATCTGATGCCCGTCGCCGACACCCATCGCCCGCATGCGCGAGATGAACTTCTCGACCGGGGGGGCCATATGCGGCAGGCTGGAGCGGTGGTCACTGATCTCGTCAATATCGAAGAAACGCGCACCGGGAATATGGGCGGTCTCATACTCGGCGCGCGCATCGCGGCCCATCTGCGGCAGATACCAGCTTGCATCAAGGACACGCAGGTCCGGATCATTCAGATGCTGGGCCAGCCAGTCGGTCGAAACAAGCGTTTTCGGATCATCCATACGTGCAACCCCCGGTCGATATGCCTCCTTCAGACCTATCCGGGCAACGCGTGGCTGGCAAGAGAGTGCCGGGGCTTTTCGCAGCCGCGCATCTGGCGTAATGAAGCGCGCGATGAGTGTGAACCTGACCCGGATATATGATCGCAAGATCGAAGAGGGCGCGCTGCGCCCCGATGCCGCGCAGCGCGCGGCCCTGCCCTTGTTCCAGCCGATTCTGGATTGGCTGGCGCAGCCCGCCCCCAAGGCGGGGCTGTTGCGTGGGTTGCTTGCGCGCGCAAAGCCCGCACCTGCGCCGGGGCTGTATCTGTGGGGCGGGGTGGGGCGCGGCAAATCGATGCTGATGGACCTGTTCGTGGCCCATGCAGGTGATGTGCCCAAGCGCCGCGTCCATTTCCATGCCTTCATGCAGGAAATCCACGCAGGCCTGCACGCCGCGCGCAAGCGCGGCGCCCCGGATGCGCTGGTGCCTGTGGCCGACAAGGTCGCAGCAGAGGTGCGGCTGCTGGCCTTTGACGAAATGCAGATTACCGATATCACCGATGCGATGATCGTGGGCCGTCTGTTCGAGCGCCTGATGGGGGCAGGCGTGGCTATTGTCACAACGTCCAACCGGGTGCCGGATGATCTGTACAAGGACGGGCTAAACCGGGCCTTGTTCCTGCCCTTCATCGCGTATCTGAAAGAGCAGATGGTCGTGCACGAAATCCAGTCCGAGACGGATTACCGCCAGCACCGGCTTGCGGGCGCTCGGGTCTGGTTCAGCCCGGCAGACCGGGCGGCTGGTGCCGAGATGACGCGCATCTGGGACGAACTGACGGGTCATGATCCGGGCACGCCCCTGCATCTGCCGCTCAAGGGGCGCGAGGTGGTGGTCCCGCGCGCGCATAATGGTGTGGGTCGCGGGCGCTTCTGGGAGTTTTGCGGCCAGCCGCTGGGGCCAGCGGATTATCTGGCCATTGCCGGGGCGCTGCGCGTGCTGATGATCGAGGATATCCCCTATCTGTCTGCGTCGAACTACAATGAGGCCAGACGCTTCGTGACGCTGGTCGATACGCTGTATGAGGCGCGCGTGCGGCTGATCGTGTCGGCGGCGGCAGAGCCCGAGCGGTTGTATACCGAGGGTGAGGGGCTGTTCGAGTTTGACCGCACCGTCAGCCGCCTGCGCGAGATGCAGAGCGCCGACTGGGTCGCGTGACCGTTTGGGGGGGCACGACCCCTCGCCCCCATTGAGGGGGCTCAGGATCGTGGGCGCGCAGTCGCACCCGGCCCGGCCACGGGCGTGGTGCCAAGGCGCAGGGTTGCCCAGCGCGCGGCCTCCTGCACGGTCGGGTCCGCGTCGTCACACAGCGCCTGCGCGGCTGCGCGCAGCCGCGGCGCCCCGGAATTGCCGATGGCGTAAAGCACATTGCGGATGAACCGGTTGCGCCCGATCCGCTTGATGGGTGAGCCTGAGAACCGGGTGCGAAAGCTGGCGTCATCAAGCCCGGCGAGTTCGGCAAGATCGGGCGCGGGCATGCCATCGCGGGCGGCATATTTCACCTCAGAGGCCGCGCGTGCAAACTTGTTCCACGGGCAGACGGCAAGGCAGTCATCGCAGCCATAGATCCGATTGCCCATTTTCGCGCGCAGTTCCAGCGGCACCGGGCCATGATGCTCGATGGTCAGGTAGGAAATGCAGCGCCGCGCATCGAGTTGAAAGGGCGCAGGAAAGGCATCGGTCGGGCAGATGTCGAGGCAGGCGCGGCAGGTGCCGCAATTTTCTGGCGCGGGTGTGTCGGCGGGCAGTTCCAGCGTGGTGAAGATCGCGCCCAGAAAGAACCAGTTGCCCAGATCGCGCGACAAAAGGTTAGTGTGTTTTCCCTGCCAGCCCAGCCCTGCGGCTGCGGCGAGCGGCTTTTCCATGACCGGGGCCGTATCGACAAACACCTTGATCTCGCCGCCAGCGCGTTCGATCAGCCAGCGCCCCAGCCGTTTGAGCCGCTTCTTGACCACATCGTGATAATCGCGCCCCTGCGCATAGGCGGAAATTACCCCGCGGTCGCGCGCGGCCAGCAGGTCAAGCGGGTTGTAGTCCGGGCTGTAGCTCTCGGCCAGCATGATGACGCTGCGCGCCTCTGTCCACAGCGCTGCAGGATTGCCGCGCCACGCCATCCGTTCGGCCATCCAGCCCATCTGGCCATGCCGGTTCCCGGCAATGAACTGCGCCAGCCGCGCAGGCGCCTCGGGGATGGCATCTGGTCGCGTCACGGCGCAGGCATCGAACCCGACCGCGCGCGCCTGCGCCTGCAATTCCGCTTTCAGATCAGATGCCATGGGATATAGATGCGCAGGGTGCGCTCAGAAATCCAGATCCGCGTAATGCGCAGGCGGCGGAAAACCGGGCAATGTGTCGGCCAGAAGCGTGCGGAAGGCCGGGCGCGACTTGATCTTGGCATACCATTCATGCACGAGATTCGACCGCTCCCAATCCACATCCTTGATATAGTCCAGACAGGACAGATGCGCAGCGGCGGTGAAATCCGCCAGTGTCATCTCGCCACCCGCCAGCCAGCGCCGCTGCCCCAGCAACCAGTCCATGTAATCGAGATGAAACTTGATCCGCGCCGACCCCATCTTGATCCGCTGCGAATCCGGGTATCCGCGCGCCATGATCTTCTTGTTCACCCGCTCATAGAGCAGGTTTGACGTCACCTCGACATGGAACTTGTCGTCAAACCATGTGCACAGGCGGCGCATCTCATAGCGGGATTCGGGGTTGCGGGGGACAAGCGGCGGGTCTGGGATTGTCTCGTCCAGATATTCGCATATCGCCTGACTTTCGGTCAGCATCCGGCCTTCATGGCGCAGCACGGGCACCTTGCCAGCGGGGTTGCGGCGCATGAAATCCTGTGACGGTTCCCAATAGCGTTCCTCGACCAGTTCGACCTCGATGCGCTTTTCCGCCAGCGTCAGACGGACCTTGCGGCAGAACGGCGAGAGGGGGACGTGATAGAGCTTGGCCATGCGGTGCGGGACTTTCCAAGGGACACCCCCCTCTTGCCGCGCGCGCGGAAAAAGTTCAACCGCCGATGCAATCTGCACGACCATCCCGCGCGATTGTCGCCGCGCCGTCCAGCACGCTTGCGGCGCGGTTGCGCACGAATTGCGTGGGGTTGGCAGCATCGCGGCTTTTGGGCGCGGGCAGCATGACTGCCAGACGCGCGGCCTGTGTGGGTGTCAGATCAGCGGCGCTGGTACGGAAATAGTGCCGGGCGGCGGCCTCGACCCCGAATACGCCATCGTCAAATTCGGCGATGTTCAGATACACTTCAAGGATGCGCCGCTTGGGCCACAGTCCTTCGATCAGCAGCGTAAAGACGGATTCGAGCGCCTTGCGCGACCACGCGCGACCATGCCACAGAAACACGTTCTTCGCGGTCTGTTGCGACAGCGTTGAGGCCCCGCGCGTGCTGCCGGCTTCGATCACCTTGCGGATCTCGGCCATGTCGAAGCCCCAGTGCAGGCAGAAATTCGCATCTTCTGCCGCGATGACCGACCGCGCCATCACGGGTGCGATCCGGTCCATCGGCACCCATTCGCGCTCAACGCTGCCAATGCGGCGGTACTCCTGCAGCATGAAGATGCCACCGGGGGGCGGCACGAAGCGGTATAGCGCCACCCATGCCACGGCCAGCAGAAAGCCGATGGCCAGCACGCGCCACAGTATCCGGCGCGCCCAGCGGATGGCATTGGCCATCCGGTCAAGCGTGCCGCGACGCGCGGGGGCTTTCTTGCGAGAGGATTTCTGTTTCGGTGTAGTGCGGGGCATGGCGCGCATCCGCCATGATTGCACGCTTCACGTCAAGACCTGACTTTGCTTTCGCGCAGGACTCCTGCCGGGGGCAGGCTGTGCCCGGCCCATGTGACGGCATGCGCGGCATGATTGAACCAGAAGCGCCACGACCCGGCATCACGCAGGCGCAGCCCTTCGGGCAGATCCTGCGTCATGATGTTGCGTTCGGCGCAGAGGTCGCGCAACAGGCCGCGCAGCGTGCCCGGCTCGGGCCAACCCGCCAGATAGCGCAACCCGTCCGCCCCGACCATCGCAGGCTGGCCATCGGCGCGGCGCAGCACCACTCGCGCACGGCTTTCGAGATCTTCGGCCCAGTGGACAAATCGGCCCCCCCCCTCCAGCGACACAGAGGCACCGCGGGGCAGGCTTTCAACACGGGTCACGCGCGCATCCAGCCCCGGCAGCGCCGGGGGCAGGGGAACGGGGGTTGCGAAATCAGGGGTTTTGGCATTGGCGCGCGGACCGAAAACGACAGTGCCGGGGCAGGTGGGCAGGGCCGCGCGCAGGCTCTCGGGCAGCGTATAGAGGCCGGGGGCCAGCACCAGTTTCCAGCGCGACAGATCGCGCGTATCGGGTGGCAGGATGTCGATATTCAGACCCAGTCGCCGAAGCGCCTGATACCAGGCGAAACACAGGCGGAAATAGTCGAAATCCGCGCCCTGCGGCTGCGTTTGCCAGGCCCATGCGCTGGCATAATCGAAGATCAGCGCCACATCGCCGGGGGTGCAGGCGACATCGGGGGCATCTGCCAGTTCAAGCGCGACCTGCGTGGCCTCGGCCAGCCCCGGAGCGGGGGCGCTGTCGGGGCGCAACAGCCCCGCATGCATCTGTTCCTGCGCGAACGGGGCCTGCCGCCAGCGAAAATAACACACGGCCTCGGCCCCGTGAGCAAAGGCTTCCCATGTCCAGAGGCGCACCATGCCGGGCAGCGGCGCGGGGTTGAAGGGGGCCCAGTTCACGGGTCCGGGTTGCTGTTCCATCACCCACCAGCGCCCGCGCCCCACAGCGCGATACAGGTCATGGTGAAAGGCCTGAAAATCGGGGTCGCCCTGACGCAGAAAGGCGGCCTTGTGCGCGGCATCCGCTTCCAGCCGGTCGGACAGAAAGCCCAGCGGATAGCTGTCCCAACTTGCGATATCCAGATCGACCCCAACGGCGAAATGGTCGAAATCGGTGATCCGGCCCATGTAGTTATGCGCAATCGGCGCGTCTGAATGGTGGCGGATGATCTCGGCCTGTGCGCGGTTGAACGCCACCACCTGATCGCTGGAAAACCGGCGGAAATCCATGACATGGGCGGGGTTGGGTTCGGTCACGGTCAGGTTGGGCATGTCGATCTGGTCGAAACGCGCATAGTCCATGGACCAGAACACATTGCCCCATGCCCGGTTGAGCGCGTCCGTGCTCTGGTATTTCTGCGCCAGCCAGTCGCGAAAGGCCGACCGCGCCGCGTCCGAATAGCTCAGCGTCGTGTCATGGCAGCCATATTCGTTATCGGTCTGCCACGCGGCGACATGCGGGTTGCGCCCGTAGCGTTGGGCCAGCAGGGTCACGATACGCTTGCAGTCGTCCAGATAGGCGCGGTGGCTGAAACAGTAGTGACGGCGCGATCCGAACTTGCGTGGGTGACCCGCTTCATCCACGGCCAGCATGTCCGGGTGGCGCTCGATCATCCAGCGTGGCGGCGTTGCGGTCGGCGTGCCCAGAACCACCTGCAGACCTGCCTTGCCAAGAACCTCGATGGCTCGGTCGAGCCAGTCGAATTCCGTCTGGCCCGGCGCAGGTTCCAGCCGCGACCACGCAAATTCGCCGACCCGCACCCATGTCAGGCCAGCCTCGACCATGCGCGCGGCATCCTCGCGCCATTGGGCCTCGGGCCAGTGTTCCGGGTAATAGCAAACCCCCAATGCGCGTTGCATCACCCCTCCAGGTTCACGCGGTGCTCGGGCAGGCCGCGCGCGATGCCGGGGGCGCAGAATGTGGCGCCTTCCAGCGGGCCGGGTCGCTGGCGACCCTCGCGCGCGGTGGTGCAATAAAGATCGGACAGGTCCGGGCCGCCAAAGGCCGGGCAGGATGTGTGCGGTGCGGGAAACTCTACCGCGCGCAGGAAATGCCCGTCAGGGCCATAGGCTGCAATCCGCCCCGCCCCCCATTGCGCCAGCCAGAATGTGCCCGAGGCATCGAACACCGCCCCGTCCGGATTCAGGCCGTCGGCGTTCAGGTCCAGCCATATCTCGGGCGTGCCCACGGGCCAGCCTTCGGCATCCAGTGCCACGCGCATTATCTGGCGGGTTGCCGTGTCGGTAAAGCAGGCAGACTGGCCATCTGGCGGAAAGGATATGGCATTCGAGATCGTGATACCTGTGAACAGCCTGCGCAATTCGCCCTTGTAATAGCGCCAGATCGCGCCCGCGCCCTTTTGCGCCTGCTTGTCCATCGTGCCGATCCAGAACCCGCCTTGCGGGTCTGCCCGCCCGTCGTTCGATCGGTTGGTCCCAATCTCGGATTCCAGCGCGCAGAGGGTGCGGCTGTTGCCTGTCGTAATATCGAACACCATCAGCCGTGCCTCGGACGCGATCAGCAGGTGGTCATGGTCCAGCCAGCCCGCAGCCGACACCATCTCGTCGAACTGCCAGCTTTGGCCGAGTGAATGCAGCTTGCACCCGGTGATGTCGAACCAGAAGAACGCGCCCCGTTCGGGGTGCCAGAGGGGCCCTTCGCCCAAGGTGCAGCGGATATCGTTGATCGGGGTCATGTCGCGTCATCCCATGCAGAAACAATCTCGACCGCGCGCGCGGCCACATCTTTGGCAGACCGGCCCGGCACATACAGTGCGGTTCCCAGCCCGAACCCGGTCACGCCTGCGCGCAGCCAGTCCGCAAACTGCGCGGGGCCGACACCGCCCACGGCATAGACCGGCGCATCAGGGGGCAGGACCGCGCGCATCGCGGCCAGTCCCGGCACACCGATCTGCGCGGCGGGAAACAGCTTCAGCCCGGTTGCGCCCGCGTGCAGCGCGGCAAATGCTTCGGTCGGGGTGAAGATGCCGGGATAGCTTGCCAGCCCCGCCGCGCGCGTGGCCGCGATGACGGCGGGGTTGCAATCGGGTGACACGATGATCTGCGCGCCCGTCGCCGCCACTTGCGCGACCTGTTCGGGGCGCAACACCGTGCCCGCCCCGATTCGGGCCCGCGTGCCACAAGCCGCGACCATGGCGGCAATGCTGTCCAGCGGGTCGGGCGAATTCAGCGGCACCTCTATCGTGGTGATGCCTGCGGCGATCAGGGCCTCAGACACGGGCACCGCATCCGCCGGGGTGATGCCGCGCAGGATTGCTATCAGTTCACGCATCCACGGTCCTCTGATTCGGGCAGCAGGGCGCGCGCCGCGCTCAACCCCGCCAGCGTCATTTCGGTTGCATCAAGCTGCGTGACGGGCACTGACAGCCCGGACAGCGCCTGCGCATAGAGATCAGACAGCGCCTGCGCCCCCAGAAGTGCGACGCGCTGGCCCAGCCAATAGGGCTTTGCCGCAGCCAGTTCGGCCCCGATCAGCAGCCCTGAAAGCCGCGCGCGCGCCGTGCCGGGGTCCAGCCCGTGCAACAGCCCCTCGGCGCGGAGTGCGAAAAACCGCGCCATCATGCGATCTGGCCGATCAAAGCCTTGCTGGACCCCGTCCGCGAAGCCGGCGGCGTCCCAGCCTGCCATCGAGTGGCGCAGGACGGACTGGCTGGACAGAAGTGCAAACATCTCGCCCGTCAGAAAGGTCTGGAAGCTGACCACCTCGCCCGCGCTGACATGCACCCATTTGCTATGGGTGCCGGGCAGGCACAGCACACCATCCCAACCGTGATTGAGGGCAAGAAACCCTGCAACCTGTGTTTCCTCGCCGCGAATGACATCGGCAGGCTGCGCCTGACATATGCCCGGCACCACATGCACCGACAGGCGCAGGTCGCGCGTGGGCGCGCGGGTCAGCCCGTCCGCCAGCGCAGTGCAGGGAACCGCGCGATAGCGTGCCTCGACCCAGCCTTGCCTGCTGCCAACCATTCCGCAGGCCAGAACAGGGGTGATTCGCCCCGCAGGCAGCCAGTCTTCGACGAGGGCCAGCAGCGCGCCCTCGAACGCGTCGCGGGCCAGAACGCCCATGCCCTGATCGGATTGGGCGGTCTGTTGCACTGTATCGCCCTGCATCGCCCAGACGCGCAGATGCGACGTTCCCCAGTCCACCGCGATCCAGTCCAGTGGGATCATCCTGTCACCACCACACCACCGTCGATCACCAGCACCTGCCCTGTCATGGCGCGACTGGTGTTCGAGGCAAGAAACAGCACACCGCCCGCAATATCCTCGGGCGATAGCGTGTCGGGCAGGCATTGGCGCTTCAGATGATCGGCCAGCCCCTCTGGTGTGACCCATTGTTCTAGCTGCTTGGGGGTCATCACCCAGCCGGGGGCCAGAGCATTGACACGGATGCGGTCCGGGCCGAACTCGCGCGCGAGGCTGCGGGTCAGACCATTCAGCGCCGAATTGGCCGAGGTATAGATCGGATAACCCGCATTGCCCATCATGTAGCTGATCGATGTGAAGTTGATGATCGACCCGCCCCCCATGGCCTGCATGGCCGGGATCACGGCCTGCGCGGCATGGACGTAGCACTTGAAATTGATCGCCAGCGCCCAGTCCATGAACTCTTCGGTCACATCCGCAAGGCTGTGGCGCTGGTCGTTGGCGGCATTGTTCACCAGGACCTGCACGGGGCCGTGGGCTTCGGCAGCGTGACCGATGGCTGCCTTGAGTGCCACAGGATCGGTAATGTCGCAGGCGATGAACAGTGGCCGGTTGCCGGTTGCCTCTGCCATGCTGTCACAAAACGCACTTGCGTCCGACCGCTGGACAAAGGCCACCTTTGCGCCCTGCCGCAGAAAGGCTTCGGTCAGCCCCGCGCCAATGCCTGAGCCGCCCCCGGTGATAAAGACAGAGGCACCGTTCAGGTCGGGATAGATGGGGGTCATGTGTTGCTCCGGTAGTTTGGGTCGGAATTGAGTATTTCTGGCAAGATGAAACTCATGCCGCCTTGCGCGGGTGGCACCAGTCGGGCAGCCAGTCACCATGCGCGGCGAGCAGGTCGTCCACCAGCGCGCGGATCTGGCGCAGGTCAAGCTCTGCGGCCGTGCGCGGATCAAGCATGGCGGCATGGTAGATGTGCTCGCGGTTTTCCGTCAACAGCGCCTGCACGGTCAGGTCCTGCACGTTGAGATTGGTGCGCATGAGTGCCACCAGATGCGGGGGCAGGTCATTGACCACCGTGGGTTGCAGGCCATTGGCATCGACAAGGCAAGGCACCTCGACCGCAGCACCCTGCGGCAGTTGCGGGATGTAGCCGTGATTGGCGACATTGCCGTAGATGACAGAGGGCGTGCCAGTGGTGAGACTGTCCATGATGGTGGCGGCGTATTCGTTTGAAGGCGTGTGGTCAATCAGCTCGGCGGATTTCAGCGCCTCGGCCTGTGCGTCCCAGGCCGCGATCTGTTCCTCGCAGCGCTTCGGGTATTCATCCAGCGGGATGCGGAAACTCTCGATCAGGTCGGGGCGGTGGGATTTGATGAACCAGGGCACATATTCGGCGAAATGCTCGGAGGATTCGGTGACGAAATGGCCGAAATGCTCCATCACCTCGTAGCGCACCAGATTGGGACAGCGCGGGTTCCAGTGCGATTCAAGCGGGATGCGGCCTGCGCGGTAGCCCTCGCGCAGGCTGGGGTAAAGGTCGCGCCAGCCGGTGGCGTCGCGCGCCTCGAGCGACAGGTAGAAGGCCATATGGTTGATGCCTGCTGCGCGGTAGCGCAGGGTGGCCACATCGAGGCCAAGGTCGCGCGCCAGTTCAAATGCCGTGCCCTGTACTGAATGACACAGGCCCACTTGCCGGATGTCCGGGTAGCGCGCGCTCAGCGCCCAGGTGTTGATGGCCATCGGGTTGACGTAGTTCAGCATCAGCGCATCTGGGCAGAGCGCGCGCATGTCCTGCGCGATCGCCCACAGATGCGGCACCGTGCGAAGGCCCCGCATGATGCCCCCCACGCCCAGCGTGTCGGCGATGGTCTGGCGCAGCCCGTAGGCTTTGGGGATCTCGAAATCCGTCACCGTGCAGGGCTTGTAGCCGCCGATCTGGAAAGCCACGATCACGAAATTCGCGCCATCAAGTGCCGCGCGCTGGTCGGTCGTGGCGGTGACGCGCGCGCCTGTGCCAAGGCTTGCCACCAGCTTGCGCGCGATCAGCGCGGACTCATCAAGCCGCGCGCGGTCGATGTCCATCAGCGCGATATGGGCGTCTGCCAGCGCGGGGCGAAGCAGCGCGTCGCCGATCAGGTTTTTCATGAAGACGGTGGACCCCGCCCCGATGAAGGCAATTTTCGTCATTTGACGGCTCCAAGAGTGAGGCCCGCGATGAAGTGTTTCTGCATCAGGAAGAACATCATCACGGGCGGCAGGGCGGCGATGATGCTGCCCGCGCTCATCATGTGATAGGCGGCGCGGAACTGGCTGTTGAAGGCGGTGATGCCTGCGGTCACGGGCTGCGTTTCGACGCCTTGGGTCAGCACCACGGCCCAGAAATAATCGTTCCAGATGAAAGTGAAGATCAGCACCGACAGCGCCGCGATGGCCGGGCGCATCAGAGGCAGCACCACATACCAGAAGATTCGGATTTCGCTGACGCCTTCCACGCGCGCGGCCTCGATCAATTCGCGCGGAAGGGCGCGGATGAAATTGCGCATGAACAGTGTGCAGAACCCGGTCTGGAACGCGATATGGAACAGCACCAGCCCCAGCCGCGTGTCATAGAGCCCCATATTCAGCGTCAGGTCGCGCACCGGCACCATCAGGATCTGGAAAGGCACGAAATTGCCCGCCACGAACATGAAGAAGATCCAGATATTGCTGCGGAAGCGGTAGACCCCCAGCGCAAACCCCGTCATGCAGGACAGGGCCACTGCGCCGATGACAGTCGGCACAGTGATAAAGACCGAATTCAGCAGATAGCGCGGCATCGCGCTGTCAGTGAAAACGCGGGTGTAATTCTCGAACCCTGCGAAACTGGACGGCAGACCCCAGAGATTGCCTTGGGTGAAATCGCTGTCAGGCTTGATGGAAAACAGCGCCACCATCAGCAGCGGCAAAAGCCACAGGATCAGCGCCAGCGGCAGCAGCGCCTTGTAGCTGGCCTGAATGGCGGCAGAGCGTTTCTCGACGGGGGTGGGAAACATTTCAGCGCGCCTCCCATTCTGGCAGGCTGGCTTGCAGCTTTTTCGTCAGGCCGGACCGGATCAGCCCGTAGGAGATACGGATGCGGTGGGTGGCCTCGTCCAGATCCGTGCCCTCCGGGAGCCGCACCCAGGAGCGGTGGAAATATGGCGCGCGCTCGGCATCGGTCGTGTCGCGCAAGAACTCCGCCGTCTCGACATCAGGGCATTTGACACTCACGCCCGGCTCCATTCCCAGAAGCGCGAACATCTTGTCGCCGATTTTCCAGCAGTCGTGCCCGCCGCCCCAGGGGTCAGACTTCACGGCACCGGGCAGGGCTGCGCACACCGTGTTGATCTCGTCGCGCCACGCCATCAATAGCCCCTTTCTTCACGCCACATGCGCCACAGGAAAAACGCGATATAGACCAGCATGATAAGAAACAGGATCACGGCAATCGCGGCCCCGTAGCCCATGCGGAAGCCGTATTCCGACAGCGACACCTCGAACATGTAGTAGGCCAGCACGCGGCTGGACCCGAACGGCCCGCCATTGGTCATGACGCTGATCATGTCAAAGCTGCGCAAGGCCCCGATGACCGTTACGACCACCGCAATGAATGTGGCGGGGCGCAGTTGCGGCAGGATCACATACCACAGCATGGGCCAGCCCTTGGCCCCGTCCAGCCGCGCGGCCTCGACCTGTTCGGGGTCAACCGCATTGAGACCTGTCAGGTACAGAATCATGCAATAGGCGACCTGCGGCCACAGCCCCGCTGCGATGATGCCATAGGTGACGGTATTTGGATTGCCCAGCACGTTCATGGGCGAGAAGCCGAACAGCCCGATCAGCGGATTGAACAGGCCGATGGACGGGTTGTAGAACCATGCGAAAACCAGCCCGACAACGACCTGGCTGATCACGAAAGGAAAGAAGAAGAGGGATTTATACAGCCGGATCCCGCGCACCTGCTGGTTCAGGAACAGCGCGATGAACAATCCCCCCGGAATCGCCAGCAGATACAGCACCAGCCAGCGCACGTTGTTCCACAGCGAGGTGTAAAAGGCCGGATCATCGAACAGGTCTTCATAGTTGCGCAGCCCGATATAACGCGCCTCGCCCAGTCCATCCCAGCGATACAGGCTGATCTGGAAGCTCTGGAAAATCGGAAAGACCACATAAAGCGCAAAGAACGCGATGCCGGGGGCCAGAAACAGCCATGGTGCGGCCCGCATCTGGTTGCGTCGCCACCAGCTTCGCTGGTCTGTGTCTGAAGGTGCGGACATTGCGTTATCCTGTGCCGTTCACGGATCATGGGGCAGCCCCGAAGGACTACCCCACAACCGGGAGGAACTTCTTGCCTAGTCGGCGATCACGCGTTGGCGCACGCGCTCCAGCCGGGTCAGGATGGCGTCCAGATTGTCTGGCATCACCATGAATTCCTGAAAGCCTTCCATGCCCGCCGAGGCCATTTCGGCATCGGTGTCGCGATCAAAGAATTGTGCAATTCCGCCTTCTGCGTTCGACAACATCTCGAAGCCTGCCTGAATGAACTTGTCATCAGCCACGGTCGCATTGCGGTTGATCGGCAGTTGCCCCAGCACGTCATTCACGATGGTCTGGTTCTCGGCACTGGCCACATATTGCAGGAAAGCGCGGGCCGCTTCCTTGTTCTGGGCCTGTGCCGGGATGTGCAGCGTATCCGTGGGCGCGTCCTCGGCCATGGGGATGCCGGGTGTGATTTCCGGGAACTGGTAGAAGCCAAGCTGGTCATCAGTCAGGCCCGCTTCACGCAACGGCGCGACAAGGAAGTTGCCCATCAGATAGGCCGCCGCATCGCCATTGACGAGGAAGGGTTGCGCTTCCTGCCATGTGTAGGCGGTGTGATCGTCGATGAAAGCACCCATGTCGATCAGTTCGCGCCAGTTGGCAAAGGTTTCGCGCACGCGGTCATCAGTCCACTCAACCTCGCCCGCCGTCAGCGCCATGTGGAAATCATAGCCATGCGTGCGCAGGTTCAGGTAGTCAAACCAACCGCCTGCCGTCCACAGAAAGCGCGTGCCGATGGTGTAGCATTTGCGGCCCGAATCGAGAATGACCTGACAATTAGCCTTTTCCTCTTCCCATGTGGCCGGCACGGACAGGCCCAATTCGTCAAAGATGTCCTGACGGTAGTAGATGCCCCACTGGTAGTAGCTGTAGGGCACGCCCCATTGTTTGCCATCCAGCGTCAGCGCGGGGCGGGTCGAGGCAAGGTCATCGCCCATCGGGCCGTCCCACAGGTCCGAGACATCCTCGAACAGGCCCGCATTGACGTAAGGCCGCATCCGGTTGCCCGCATACCAGCCGTTCACATCGGGCGCATTGGCCGTCAGGTAGTTGCGGATCTGGGTCTTGTTGGCTTCGCGGTCGATCAGCGTCAGTTCGATGTTCAGATCAGGGTGCATGGCCTGAAAGCGTTCGACCATGCCTTCCATCGCCTCTTTCGGGGCGGGGTTCTGGTCGTTGAAGAAGATGCGCAGATCGCCGGTCAGTTCGGCCTGCGCCGCCCCAGCGAGTATGGTTGATGTGACGAGCGCGGCCAGCGCGCCCTTGAATGTGAACCGCATGTTTTCCTCCCTAGCTGGTTTCACTATTTGAAACTTGGTTTTGATTATTGAAAATGATGTCGCGACTCGCTACGCTTTGTCAACGATGAACTTTCAACAGGTAGAGAGATGGCAGCGAGCAGCGCAGACGGGACAGTCGCCAAGGCGCTGGAAGTGCTGGACCTAGTGGCCGCGCATGGCCGTCCAGTCAGGTTTTCCGACCTGCTGGCACAAAGCCCCTATCCCAAGGCGACGCTCTACCGCTTGCTTCAGACATTGCTGTCGCAGGGAATGCTGGCGCATGACCCCGAACGCGGAGCCTATACGCTGGGTCTGCGGCTGGTGCGGCTGGCGCATGTGGCCTGGGCGCAAAGCTCGCTGGCACCCATCGCGCGCCCGCACCTGGACCGCCTGTCGGCTGAACTGGGCGAAACCATGCATCTGGCGCAGCTTGACCATGCGCAGGTCCTGTATGTGGACAAGCGCAACGCGCGCGAACCGGTGCAGATGTATAGCCAGGCTGGCAAGGTGGGACCCGCCTATTGCACAGGCGTCGGCAAGGCGATGCTGGCCCATCTGCCCGAGGCGCAATTGCCGGGGATTCTGGCGCAGCAAAGCTGGCATGCCTTCACGCCCGCGACACTGACCACCCCCGAGGCGATGCAGCAGGAACTTGCCGAGATCCGCGCGCGGGGGTTCGCCTTTGACCGCGAGGAACACGAGCCCGGCATCATCTGCATCGCTGTGCCGATCCTGAGTGCGCGCGGGACCGTGCTGGGCGCGATCTCGGTCACCTCGACCACGACGCGCAACTCGCTTTCGTCATTGCGCGCCCATGCACCTCTCATCCAGCAGATCGCGCAAACCATTGCACAAGAAACCGAAACCTGGCGCTTCCCGGAAGAAGACGCGCCGCAGCGCAAAAGGGCCTGAGCCATGTCGGGTGTCACCCTCTCGAATGTCGTCAAGAGCTATGGGGAAACGCAGGTGATCCACGGTGTGGATCTGCTGGTCGAGCCGGGCGAATTCTGTGTCTTTGTCGGCCCGTCGGGATGTGGTAAATCCACGCTCTTGCGTATGATCGCAGGGCTGGAAGAAACGACTGGCGGGGCCATTCGCATCGGCACCCGTGATGTGACACGGCTGGACCCGGCGCAGCGCGGTGTCGCGATGGTGTTTCAGACCTATGCGCTTTATCCGCATATGTCGGTGGCCGAGAATATGGGTTTTGGCCTCAAGATGACTGGCCACCCCAAGGCCGAGATCCGCGAAAAGGTGGGCCGGGCTGCGGATATCCTGAAGCTTGGCCCCTATCTGGACCGCAAACCCAAGGCGCTGTCCGGCGGGCAACGGCAGCGTGTCGCCATCGGTCGCGCCATCGTGCGCGGGCCGGAGGTGTTCCTGTTTGACGAGCCGCTGTCAAATCTCGATGCCGAATTGCGGGTCGAGATGCGGGTGGAACTGGCGCGTTTGCACCGCGAGATTGGTGCAACCATGATTTACGTCACCCATGATCAGGTCGAGGCGATGACGCTCGCCGACAAGATCGTCGTGCTGCGTGGTGGGCGGGTCGAGCAGGTGGGTGCACCGCTGGACCTGTATCGCGATCCGGACAACCTGTTCGTTGCGGGCTTCATCGGATCACCCGCCATGAACCTCTTGCCTGCCCGCGCCGTCGAGGGCGGCGTGCAGGTGCCCGCGCTGGGCAACGCGACCGTCGCTTGCGATGTTCCGGGCCATGTGCCCGACCTGATCGCAGGGTTCCGCCCGCAGGACATGCGCATCGTGCCGGGCGAGACCCATCAGGTCGAGATGACCGAGGCACTGGGCGGGGTATCGTTCATTCATGCCGTGGCGCAGGGGCAGCCGAAGCTGGTGGTCGAAACGCGCGGCATCCATGTCGAGCGTCCCGGTGCCGATGTCAGTGTGCAGGCCGATACCGATGCGCTGTATCTTTTCGACGCAAAGACCGGACAGCGATTGCGCTAGCCCCGCGCCGCGCCCCACTTGTCCGTCGCACCCACCCACCCTTGCACGCCGAACAAGCGCGGCGCGGCGCGGGGCCGTCACTCATGGGACGGATCGCGCGCGCAGGCTCAGCGCGTCGGGACGGGTTCGTCGCCGCGATAGTCGTAAAAGCCGCGCTGGGTCTTGCGGCCCAGCCATCCGGCCTCGACATATTTTGTCAGCAGCGGGCAGGGGCGGTATTTCGTATCCGCCAACCCGTCATGCAACACATTCATGATGGCCAGACAGGTATCCAGCCCGATGAAATCCGCCAGTTCCAGTGGCCCCATCGGATGATTGGCCCCCAGTTTCAGCGATTCGTCGATCGAGCGGACCGAACCGACGCCTTCATACAGGGTATAGACGGCCTCGTTGATCATGGGCATCAGGATGCGGTTGACGATGAAGGCCGGGAAATCCTCGGCGCTTGCTGCAGTCTTGCCCAGCTTCTCGACGACTCCCAGTAGGGTCTTGTAGGTTGGCTGGTCCGTGGCAATGCCGCGGATCAATTCGACCAGTTGCATCACGGGCACCGGGTTCATGAAGTGAAACCCCATGAAACGCTCGGGCCGGTCCGTGCGCGAGGCCAGCCGCGTGATCGAGATGGACGAGGTGTTCGATGTCAGGATCGTATGCGGCTGGATATGCGGCAACAGATCCTCGAAGATCGCCTGCTTGACTGTCTCGCGTTCGGTCGCAGCCTCGATGATCAGATCACTTGGGCCCAGATCGGCGAGCCGCGTTGTCGTGCGGATGCGCGCCATGGCCGCTGCCTTGTCTTCGGCCGAGACCTTGCCGCGTGTTACCTGGCGCTCGATATTGCGGTCGATCAGGGCGACGGCCTTGTCGAGTGCCTCGCCCGAGATGTCGGTGAGCAGCACATCAAAGCCCGACAGCGCAAAGACATGCGCAATGCCATTGCCCATCTGGCCTGCGCCCACCACGCCGACAGTCCTGATCTCCATGCTGTCTGCTCCTGTTCAGTTCCCGGTTCCGTTTCGGCCTGACCATACCGCGCGCGGGCTATTGTGCAAGCGCGAAAGCCGTCAGTCCCGCGCAGGCACCAGTTGCTGCGCGATCCCCACGACGCCCAGATACAGGCTGGTGATCACCAGCCCCGCCGTCACGAATTGTGGCTGCGCGAACCCGGTCCATGCGGCCCAGCCGGCAAGGGCCGTCCAGACCAGTGCCACTGGCAGCGACAGCGTGCGCCAGCGCGCGGTGCGCACAGGGTGAATGAATTTCAACTGCGTGAACATGGCTACGGCCAGAAAGATCACGATGGCAAGAATGATCCAGAAATCCGGGCGCGTGGCAAAAATGACCACGGCGGCCATGTTCCAGCAGGCCGGAAAGCCCTGAAAGGAATTGTCAGTGGTCTTCATCCGCGTATCCGCGAAATAGAGAACCGAGGTAAAGGTGATGACGATGATCGCGATCCAGCCGGTCCAGCCGGGCAGAAGCCCCGACTGAAACAGCGCAAAGGCCGGGATGAAGACATAGGTCAGGTAATCGATGATGAGGTCCAGAAGCACCCCGTCAATTGTTCTGGCATTCTGCTTGACCTGGTAGCGGCGCGCCAGTGGCCCGTCGATCCCGTCCACGATGAAGGCTACAACAAGCCACAGGAACATCATCGCCCAGTCGCCCTGCACCGCTTCCAGCAGTGCCAGCATCGCAAAGACAGCGCCCGTGGCGGTGAAGAGATGAACCGAATAAGCCTTGAAGCCTGGTGTCACGCAGTCTGCCCCTCTCGATTGCAGCGCGGCTTGCTTCGCAAGTCGCGCCCCGGAATGCAAGCGAACATAATGCGCGCATTCGTGCCGTCACGCGCAATGGCCTGCTGGCAGGGTGGGTGATTCACCCACCCTTGGCCTCCAACCTCACACCCTCTCACACCCGCGCGCGCGGGTGTGCCGCATCGTAAATGTCCATCAGGCGGCTGGCATCGACTGCCGTATAAACCTGGGTCGAGGCTAGTGACGCATGCCCCAGCAATTCCTGAATGGCGCGCAGGTCACCACCTGCGGCCAGCAGATGCGTGGCAAAGGAATGGCGCAGCGCATGCGGTGTGGCGCTGGCAGGCAGGCCGAGTTGCAGGCGCACAGCCTCCATCACGCGCGCGATATGGCGGCGGTTCAAAGGTCCGCCCCGCACGCCACGAAAGAGCGGCGCGTCGGGCACCCTATGGTGCGGGCAGGCGCGCAGATAGGCAGCAACCGATGCCCGCGCTGCTGGAAGAACCGGCACCAGACGCTCGCGCCCGCCCTTGCCGCGAATCCGCAGGCTGTCGCCAAGGGGGGCATCGCGCCCCGTCAGCCCCAAAGCTTCGGATATCCGCAAACCGCAGCCGTAAAGCAATGTCACCACGGCGGCATCGCGCAACCCTGTCCAATCCGCGCGCGTTTGCAGGGGCACAGTCTCGATCATGTCAAAGGCAGATTCGGCGCATAACGGGCGTGGCAGCGAGCGGCTGTATTTCGGCGGGCGGGCTGCCAGTATTGCCGAAATATCGAACCCCTCGCGCTCTGCCATCCAGCGGGCAAAACTTTTCACGGCGGACAGTTTGCGGGCCAGACTGCGCGCTCCAAGTCCGTCACCGCGCGCAGCCGCCATCCAGGCACGCATGTCCGATTGCGTGATCGCGCCCAGTTGCTGCACCCCGGCGCTTCCCCCATGATGCCCCGCCAGAAAGCTCAGAAACCCGGCCACGTCCTGCCGATAGGCATCCAGCGTGTGCGCCGACGCGCCATCCAGCGCGCTCAGCCGGTCAAGCCAGTTCTGCAACGCGTCGCGCAGACCGGGTGACAGCCCGATCATGCCAGCCAGCGGCGCATGGACCTTTCAAAGATACCGGCAAAGAAGGACAGCAAATCCGTTCCCTGACCGGGCTTGAACATATGCGGGCTGTCCGAGGCCATGACCAGCATGCCGCCCATCCGCTGCGTGCCCAGATCCAGCCGCATGCAGGCCTCGGACCGCAGGTCCGGGGTCTTGGCACCATACAACACATCGGTTTGCGGCACTGCCTGCCGCAGCACGACCTGCCGGGTGGTCGGGCCGCGCTCGGAACTCATGTAAGTCTCGACAAAGCCGGGCTTGACCACGCACAGCACATCCGAAATCCGCTCCAGCGCGGGGTCGGGACCGGCATCGGGGCTTTCCAGCACCAGCTTGATGGCATCGACCGTCAGGATCTGGGCCACATCGCTGCCCAGATTGCGCAGGAAATCCTCGAACTGTTCCGGGTCGAGCATCCGCAGGATCGCGCGATGAATCTGGTTGGTGCCCGCTAGGTTCTCATAGGCCGCCGCGATCACCGCGCGATGCGTCTCTTCCAGCCTGTCAAGCCGTGTTTCCAGACGCTCCATCGCCAACCCGCGCAGGTCAACGATGTTGTCGCCCATGCCGCGCTCGCTGGCGGCGACAAGGGTGCGCATCACATCCTTGTCGTCCAGAATAAGCGCCGGATCGGAAAGGATACGCGTGCGAAATGCGTCGGCCTGTTCGGCCTTCAGTGCTGGTCCTGTCATGTCAATGCCTGTCCGTTGACTGCCCGGTTTTTGTCTGTTTGCACGGACTATAGCAAATTACAGGATTTTTTGACCAGTTTTTTCCCAATCTTTCATAAATTGTGCCAGACCGGCATCGGTCAGCGGATGGGAGGCCAGTTTGCGGATGACTTCGGGCGGTGCGGTCATCACATCCGCGCCGATGCGCGCCACGTCCAGCACATGATTGACGGTGCGGACCGAAGCGGCCAGAATCTGCGTCTCGAAGCCGTAATTGTCATAGATCGTGCGGATATCCGCGATCAACTCGACCCCGTCCAGCGCAATGTCATCCAGCCGCCCAAGGAAGGGCGAGATAAAGGTCGCGCCCGCCTTGGCGGCCAGCAGCGCCTGATTGGCCGAGAAGCACAGCGTCACATTGACCATCTTGCCTTCGCCCGACAGCACCTTGCAGGCTTTCAGCCCGTCCCAGGTCAGCGGCAGCTTGACAGTGATATTGGGCGCGATCTCGGCCAGCTTTCTGCCCTCGGCGATCATGGCATCGGCTTCCAGTGCGACCACTTCGGCGGAAACCGGACCATCGACCAGCGCGCAGATCTCGCGTGTGACCTCGACGATATCGCGGCCCGATTTCAGGATCAGCGACGGGTTCGTCGTAACCCCGTCCACCATGCCCAGATCATTCAGGTCGCGGATGGCCGCGACATCGGCGGAATCGACAAAGAATTTCATAGTGCACCCCTTTGGGTTGAAGCCACGTTACGCCCGCGTCATACCGGATGCTGTCACGTTCCGAAAGCCCCCGATGCCTGATACTGTTCCAGAGTTCTTTGACGAAGGCACGCCTTGCGGCGTGCTGACGGCTGAACCGCTGGACCGTGTGCTGGATTATCTTGCACCCGAGGGGGGCTGCTGGCTGGGGGCCTTTGTCGAGGTGCCGCTGGGGCCGCGCCGCGTGCTGGGGGTGGTGTGGGGGCAGGCGGCGGGGGATTTCCCGCGTGCCAAACTGCGCGCGATCCACCGTGTGCTGGAGGCCGCCCCCATGCGGGCCGAATTGCAGGCCTTTCTGACGCGCGCTGCGGATTACACCATGACGCCGCTGCCGGCGATGCTGCGGCTGGCAACGCGTGTGCCGGGGCTGGCGCAGGGGGCCACGACGCGCAAGCTGCTGTTCCGGGGCGCGGGCGCACCCGACCGCATGACCGACGCGCGCGAACGGGTGTTGGCGGCCTTTGACGCGTTCGGGGGCGCCGGGCTTGCGCCCGGCGAACTGGCGCAGGCGGCGGGTGTCAGTGCGTCGGTGGTTCAGGGGCTGGAAAAGGCAGGCGCGCTGGTCGCACGCGACGCCCCGCGTGATCAGCCCTATCCGCGGCTGGATGCGGCGCGCGCGGGGCCGGTTCTGGCGGGCGATCAGGCGCGCGCGGCGGATGCGCTGCGACAGGCAATGCAGGCGGGGGGCTATGGCACGACCCTGCTGAAAGGGGTTACCGGATCGGGCAAGACCGAGGTTTATCTGGAAGCTGTCGCGACCTGCCTTGCGGCAGGCACGCAGGCGCTGGTGTTGTTGCCGGAAATCGCGCTGACCTCGGAATTCCTGACCCGCGTCGAGGCGCGCTTCGGCGCACGCCCTGCCGAATGGCATTCGGGCGTCACGCAGGCTGAACGGCGGCGCTGCTGGCGGATGCTGGGGCAGGGCGAGGCACAGCTTGTGGTGGGCGCGCGTTCGGCGTTGTTCCTGCCGTTTCGCGATCTGGGGCTGATTGTCGTCGATGAAGAACATGACAGTTCCTACAAGCAGGAAGAAGGCGCGCTTTATCATGCGCGCGACATGGCTGTGCTGCGCGGGGCGATGGCGGGCGCGCATGTGGTGCTGGCTTCTGCCACGCCCTCGCTTGAGACATGGGCCAATGCCGAGGCAGGCAAATACGCGCGGCTGGACCTGCCTGCGCGGTTTGGCGAAAGCGTGCTGCCCGAAATGCGCGCGATTGACCTGCGGGCCGAGGATTTGCCGTCCAGCCGCTGGATTTCGCCCAGCTTGCAGCGCGCCGTCACCCGGCGTGTAGCTGCTGGCGAGCAGGCGCTCCTGTTCCTTAACCGTCGGGGCTATGCGCCGCTGACCGTGTGTCGCGCCTGTGGCCATCAGATCGAATGCAGTGACTGCGATGCGCGCATGGTCGAGCATCGGTTCCTCAAACGGTTGGTGTGCCATCAATGCGGCGCAACGGCCCCCATCCCCACGACCTGCCCCAAATGCGGGGCCGAAGACCGGTTGGCCCCCGTTGGCCCCGGTGTCGAGCGGCTGGAGGAAGAGGCCCGCGCCCTCTGGCCCGAGGCCCGCGTCGCGGTGCTGTCGTCCGACCTGTTCACATCCGCCCGTGCGCTGAAAGAACAGATTGGCGTGATCGCAGCGGGCGAGGCTGACATCATCATCGGCACGCAGATCGTGGCCAAGGGGCATAATTTCCCGCATCTGACCCTCGTGGGCGTAATCGACGCCGATCTGGGGCTGTCCGGGTCGGACCTGCGCGCGGCAGAGCGCGTGTTTCAACTGGTGCGGCAGGTGTCGGGCCGCGCCGGGCGGGCTGAAAAGCCGGGCGTGGCGCTGGTGCAGACCAGCCAGCCCGAGCACCCTGTGATCCGCGCGATCCTGTCAGGCGCCGAGGAAGATTTCTGGCGCAGCGAATCGGCGCAGCGTCAGGCCCTGGGCATGCCGCCTTATGGGCGGCTGGCGGGGATTGTGATTTCGGGCAGCGATCTGGAGGGCTGCTTTGCGCTGGGGCAGGCGCTGGCCCATGCCGACGCGCCCTTGCGGGCCATCGGTGCGCAGGTCTTTGGCCCTGCCCCCGCACCGATTGCCCGGATACGCGGGCGGCACCGGGTGCGGCTGCTGGTCAAGGCCCCGAAAACGGCCGCCCTGCAAGGCGCGTTGCAGGGCTGGCTGGCCCCGCACAAGCTGACCCGTGATCTGCGCCTGAGCGTCGATATCGACCCGCAGAGTTTCTATTGAACGGTTGCGCAGGGCGCGATCCGGGTTATCTGTAGCGCAACATAAGCAGGAGGCCCGCGCGATGTTTGGTTTTGGCACTGAAAAGTCCCGCATGATTTCCCCCGATCAGGCCCTGCCGGGGCGATCTGACCCTATTCCGACGGCTGCGACGCATGCCATCTCGGGCCGCCCGTTACAGGCCCCGGTGCCTGAAGGGATGGAAGAGGCCATGTTCGGCATGGGCTGTTTCTGGGGGGTAGAGCGGATTTTCTGGCAGGTGCCGGGCGTTTGGCTGACCATGGTGGGCTATGCGGGCGGGTTCACACCCAACCCGAGTTATCAGGAGGTCTGCACTGGCAAGACCGGCCATAATGAGGTGGTGCGCGTGATCTTTGACCCTGCGCAGATCAGTTATGAGGCGCTTTTGCAGCGATTCTGGGAAGGGCATGACCCGACGCAAGGCATGCGTCAGGGCAATGACCGGGGCACGCAATACCGGTCGGGTGTCTATTGCTACTCGGAGGCGCAGCGCGCTGCCGCCGAGGCAAGCCGCGCGGCCTATGCCAATACGCTGGCAGCGGCTGGCTATGGCGCGATCACGACCGAGATTGTCACAGACCCCGAGTTCTATTTCGCCGAGGATTATCACCAGCAATATCTGCACAAGAACCCGCAGGGCTATTGCGGCATCGGGGGCACAGGGGTGAGTTGTCCCATTGGTCTGCCGAGCTAACGCGGCCCCGCGCTGCGGCGGTCGCACGCCCCACCCGCGCGCGCCGTCCGGGCCGCGCGTGCGCAGGGGCCGCTCAGGCGTTGAGCCCGATCGGACAGCTCACACCTGTCCCGCC
>SKRW01000291.1 GCA_007118295.1 Paracoccaceae bacterium
AACCCGATAATGATGGTCAGGGCGAACACCGCCATCGGATCGGCCAGCAAACGGCCCAGCAGGGAATGTCTGAACTGGCGCATCATTTCACCCTCTGGCGTGGATCAAGCGCGGCATTCACAAGATCGGCGATCAGCGCACAGGTGACGAAAAAGCCGATCGCCACCAGCATCGACCCCATCACCACGGGGTAATTACGCCCTGACACGCTATCGTAGATCAGCGATCCGATACCGGGGCGCGAGAACACAATTTCCGCGAAAACGGCACTGGACAACATACCCCCAATGCCGACGCCCAGAACCTGCACCGCAGGCAGGATGGCGACGCGCAGCGCGTAATTGTAGATGACCTTGCGGCGCGTCAGCCCAAAGGCGCGCGCTGTGCGGATGTAGTTTTCGCCCAGGGTTTCCAGCATCGAGGCGCGCACGATCCGCGCGACATACCCCACCCATGCCAGCCCGATGGCAAAGGATGGAAGTGCGAGATGATACAGCCTGCTGCCCAGATCGCCCGGTTCACCCGCGCCAATGGTCGGAAACCAGCGCAGCGTGACGCTGAACAGCAGCAGTGAATAGAGCGCCACCACAAACGAGGGCGCAGCAATGAACCCCACCGACAGGATGCCACTGACACGGTCCAGCCAACTGTTGCGGTTGTCAGCCGAGAACGCCCCCAGCATGATGCCCAGCGTGGCCGACCAGACGATCGCGCCAAAGACCAGCGCCATCGTATGCGGCAGGGCGCTGAACACGGCTTCGGCAACGGGTCGGTTACGGTTGTAATCCGTGCCCATATCACCGCTGAGGATACGCCCCCAGAAATTCGCGATCTGCACCAGAAGCGGGTCATCCAGCCCCATATTGGCGCGAAACTCTGCGCGCAGTTCCGGTGTTGCCCGCGGCCCCAGCAAAACGGTCGTCGGGTCGCCCGGCAGCGTGATCATGATCGTGAACAGTGCCGAGATCGCCACGACTATGATGGCCAGCGCCAGCAGCACACGCTGAAAGGCGTATTGCAGCATTGTCGTCCCCCTGAGGCAAGGTTACAGACCCTGCCCAAGTCGGGGCAGGGCCTGCAATCGGTCGTTCAGGCGCGGCGGAAGAATTGCACCAGAGGCTGGCCATCGGGGCGCGTCGCCGGTGCAACGCTGTCGGCAAACAGGTTTGCCGTGACACCATGTGTCAGGAACCTGTAGGCGCCCGATTCCTCCATCAGATCCTGCATGCGGCGATACATTTCATCGCGTATGGCCGGGTCTGTCTCGGACAGGGCTTCGTCATGCAAGCGGTCGAATTCCTCGTTCGAGAATTGCTCCCAGTTCCAGTCGCCGATCTGGTCGGACACGAACCATGCGGTTGCATAATAGGGGTCCGGCGTCATCGAGAAGCGCTTGATCGTCAGTTCCAGATCCTTCCAGCGGTCGCCATCGGATGCGACGCCAAGGCTCCAGAATGACCCGGATTCGTGCACGCTGATGTTCAGATCAATCCCCGCCTGCGCCATCATCGCCTGCATGACCTGCGCGGTGGTGGTGTGGGTGACATTGTTCAGCACATCGATATTGATCTCCAGCCGGTCAATGCCTGCCTCGTCCAGCAATTCGCGCGCGCGGGCAAAATCGGCTTGCGGCGGGATCTGGGTCTCGGGCCGGTGCCCGATCAGGCCAGGGGCGATGATACCGGTTGACGGTTCTGCCACATCGAAAAATGCAGCCTGCATGATCGAGGGGACATCGATGGCATGCATGATCGCTTGCCGCACGCGGATATCCTCGAATTTCGGGTTCTGCATGTTCAGCCCGACCCAGTGATAGAACAGCGCGGGATGCACGGTCATCTGCGCGCCTGCAGGCGGGTTGTCGCGCAGACGCTGGACCGAACCGGCCCCGATGGAGGTGAAATCCACATCCCCGGCTTCCTTGGCGATCTCGGCGGCGGAATCGTCCACGACCACGATCAGGTCCACTCGCTCGAAATCGGCAGCTTCGCCCGAGAAATCGGGGTTGCGTTCCAGCACCCAGCGTTCGCCCAGACGGTGCTCGACCACACGGTAGGGGCCGGACACGGCGGGCGGGATGGCTGTGGTGATCTTGCCGCCTGCGGCCTCGACCGCTTCCTTGCAGATGATGGTGCCGGCCAGATAGGGCAGGGCAATCGTCCAGATGGGCGCGAAGGGGCGTTCCATATGGATGATACCCGAATGCCTGCCGGTCACTTCGACATGCGTGAAGGTGCCCAGATCCGGCTTGATGCGGGAATTGTTTTCTTCGACCATATGGCGGTCCATCGAGAATTTGACATCCTCGGCGGTGATCTCGCCGAACCCGTCGGACCACATCTGCCCTTCTTTCAGCGTAAAGGCGATGGTGGTGGGGCTGGTCTGTTCGATGGTTTCGGCCAGATCAAGCTGCCAGTTCCATTCCTCGCCCGGAACATACTGGATCAGCTTGCGGTAGATGCAGCCGTATAGCAGTTCTTCCAGAAAGCCCGAGGCATCCAGCGGGTCATAGTCATCGGGCTCCAGATAGGCGCGGACATTCAGGCGGCTGCCATCAGCCCAGGCGGCAATCGGGAACATGGTTGCAGCACTCAGCGCGGCGGAGCCCGCAAGAAGCTGCCGACGCGTCAGATTTGTGAAGATAGACGTGGATTTCAGGTCGTTCATGGTGGCCTCTCCCGGTGGTGGAATGTCGCGTCAGCGTGCGCGATATTCTCTGATTATTTCCCGATCATCCTGCAGGCCTTGCGTGCTTCCGCGCAACTGCGCATTCTCGGAAATCGGCGGAGTTCTGACGCAATATATGCGTCACATCGCGTCAGGCCGGTAATTCCAGCGCTGTCAGCATATGCTGGCTTTCGCCATGAACCGCCAGCATGCGCGCCACATGCCGGGGCAGCGAGGGGCTCTGGGCCGGGAAAATGCCCGTTTGCTTCATCCCGCTGCGAATGTTGGTGGCGCGGCCCAGATACTCCAGAAAAACCTGCGCGGCAAAGGGTGATCTGGCGCTGCGCCCCTGCACGCCAAGCGTCATGCCCGTCAGGTATTCGGGCACATCTGCCGCCGCCGGAAACAGGATCGTCTGCGACAGCGACCGCAGCGCGTTGGAGTTGTGGTCGGTAATGAAGATACGGCCCCCAAGCATCAGGGCAATGCCGATGTAGCGGATGAAATGCGACCGGCCCAGCGGGCTTTCCTCTGGCTGGATACGCTCTGACAGGCGCGTGTAAAAGACGCCTTTATACTCGGAAATCCGCAAAAGCGACCGCCGTATCATGCCCGGACGACTTGGGGTGTAGTAGTAGTAAAAGTAATAGCCGCAATAGGGTTTCAGGCTGTCTGCCGATCCGGCGATCATAAGGTCGATATGGGTCGCGGCCGGTCCGAGCGCGCGCAGCAGATGTCGCGCGCGGGGGCGCAAAGAGACAAGTTCGGCAAACCGGCCACTCGGCAGGCGCAGTTCTTCCTCCTCGACACCGAAATAGTCGCAGATGCGCCGGATATTGCGCGCGGACGGGCGCGATGTTCCATTCAGGTATTTGGTGAACTGCTGCCGGTTGATACCAAGATTTCGGCACACTTCGGCAATCGAGGGGGCATAGCTGCACAGCAGCTTGAGATTGCGCGCGATATTCTCCTGCATGCGCCAGTTTTATCTGGCTGGCGCATTCGCGCAAGACCTATCGCGCCTGTTCGCGTCTAAATGATCTGCCAAAATTGTTATTTTGCGTCATAATCTTCGCTACACGCCATCACGCGGGACAGAGAACGCCCAGTCGCGTTCGACCAGGCAGTCTGCGCCTTCATAGGCTTCCAGCCGCGCAACGATATGGAATTGCGTCGCGTCACAGGTCATGACCGTGCGCGTTTCGGTCCGCGTCTGCCATGCCCCGCGTCCGATGGTGTAGCTCCAATGGGTTTCATGGCGTGCCGACAGCGGGTCATCTTCGTGGATTTCCCATATCTCGGTGATGACCTTGCCGGTTTCCATCCCCGTGCTGTCAAGGCGCGTCAGCCCGCCATCGGTGATCAGGGTCAGCCTTTGCGTACCGTCCGCGAGCCTGTCTTCTTGTCGCGTGAACCCCTCTGGCCGCAACGCCGTCGAACTGCCGTCGCGGGTCTGCTCGGGTGGGGCGAATTGCGGTGCCTCTTGTGCAATAACTGGCCGGATCGGCAGATCGAGCACGCAACCTGACGGGTCAAGTTGCAGTGACAGCGGCGCGGCCGAGGGCCACAGCATCGGCCAGTAGGCTGTTGACAGCGACAGCCGAAGGCAGTGCCCGGCTGGCAGGTGATAGGCAATATCGTTCAGGGCAAACTCCACGCTCACCGGTGTGCCCGGTAACATGGGGGTGACAGTGTCATGCCCGTTCCGGTGGGTCAGGTTCATGACCCCCATGGTGATGAAGGCGACGCTGCCATCGGGGCGCAGGTCGCACAACCGCGCCACGACAAACCCGCTGGCCTGATCGGGCGTCATCCGCAGGCGCAATCGCGCGGCCCCGACGATGTCTTTCGGCACGCTCAGCGGTGCCGTATCCAGCGTCAGGCACAGCGCATCATCCGCGCGCTGGTCATCGGCCAGTTCGTCAAGGCTGCGCATTCCGGGGCAGAAGCGCTGACCCGCCAGCCCAACGGTCTGCGGGTTGGACACGACAAGCGGGGTTTGGCCCGCCTGCGCCACAAGCCCGTAGTCTGACAGAAACAGCGCCTCGCGTCCGATCTGCGGCGAAGGCCAACCCGGCTCGGAAATCCAGCGCCCCTTGCGGGCAAGCATCCGGCGGGCGGGCGGTTCCGAGTCGATCACGAACATCCGGTAGGACAAGTCCGGCGTGTCGCCTTCGCCCTTCAGCCAGTGGTCGAACCATGCCTTGACCTCTGCCAGAAACCCAATGGCAGGTTCGGGCCATGCGACATTGGGGTATTTGTGCGCCCATGGCCCATTGATGCCCGCAACCGGCGAGGATAACCCCGCAATGGTGCGCGGCACTGCGTTGGAATAGGCATCGGCCCAGCCCCCAACCGCCAGAATGGCCGCCTTGACGGCCCCGTAATCCTCGCAGACCGAGGCGCGTTTCCAATAAGCATCGCGGCGCTGATGGGCCAGCCATGTCTCGATATGCAGGGGCTGGTGTTTCAACCGGTTCAGCCAGATGTCACGCCAGGCTTCGCCCACGATTTCCGGGTCGGGCGGGCGCGATGAATAGGCAAACATCTGCGATGACCAGCCCTTGTTTTCGGTCAGCAGGCAGCCGCCCATATAGTGAATGTCATCGGCGTAACGGTCATCGGTAAAACAGATCGTCACCGCCGCTTTCAATGCGGGTGGCGCCAGTTGCGCCAGTTGCAACCCGTTGAACCCACCCCAGCTTATGCCGATCATGCCAACCGCGCCGTTGCACCAGTCCTGCGCGGCCAGCCATTCGATGACCTGCACACCATCATCGAGTTCGGCTTCGGAATATTCGTCGGTCATGATGCCGTCGGAATCGCCATTGCCGCGAATATCCACCCGAACGCCAACATATCCGTTGCGCGCCAGCCATGCATGGGTCAACTCATCGCGCGGCAGGGTTCCGTCGCGTCTGCGGTAAGGCAGGTATTCCAGAACTGCAGGGGCGGCAGTCTGGCGCGCCGAAACCGGCATCCAGACGCGCGCCGCAAGACGCGTGCCGTCGCGCATCGGTATCCAGACGGGGTCCAGTACCCGGATTGCGCCTTGCTCGGTCAATGTGCCTTGGTCTTGCAACATGAATACCCCTCCAGTTCCGGCAGGATTAGAGTCCGCAGGGTACAGACATGCAACCGCGCGACCTGCGCAAGTTTGACGCGACTAGACGCTCCTGCCGACGCGCGCCAGACCCGAGGCGTGATGATTGATCGGGTGGGGCGCGCCGGTCCATGCTGCTGAAGTGCCACAACTCAGGCCGCTCAACCCGAATACCCGCCCGTCTGATACCAGCGCCACGCATCCTCGATCATGACCGTGAGCGAAGAGCGCTCGGCAACCCAGCCGAGTTCGTCTGCGGCACGCTGACTGCCCGAAACCAGCGCTGCGGAATCCCCTTCGCGACGTGGACCAGTTCTGTAGGGAACGTCGCGCCCCGTGCCCGCGCGACAATGGCGGATCACCTCTGCCACCGAGAACCCCACACCCGTGCCCAGATTGAAGACGCGGCTTCCATGGCCCGCGCGCAACCAGTCCAGCCCCTTGAGATGCGCGTCCACCAGATCCATGACATGCACATAGTCGCGTATGCAGGTGCCGTCAGGCGTGGGGTAATCCGTGCCGTGGATGGTCAGGACTTTGCGCTTGCCGAGGGCAGCCTCAATCATGACCGGGATCAGGTGCGTTTCGGGCTGGTGCCATTCGCCGATTTCAGCGTCAGGATCGGCACCTGCGACGTTGAAATACCGGAAGATGACCGAATTCACGCCATGGCTGACGCCGAAATCGCGCAGCATGCCTTCAACAGCGAGCTTTGATGCACCATACGCGTTGAGTGGGCGCTGTAGGCTGTCCTCGTCCAGAACCACACCATCCTGATCGCCATAGGTTGCGCAGGTCGAGGAAAAGACGATGTCTCGGCATCCCGCATCTATCATCGCTTCCATCAGGTTCAGGGATCCGCTGACATTGTTGCGCCAATACAGGGCCGGATCGCGTGTGGCCTCGCCAACGTCACTCAATGCGCCGAAATGCATGACCGCGATGGGCTGGTATTCCGCAAAGGCGGCATCAAGTGCGGCCCGGTCCAGCAAATCGCCCTGCACCAGAGGGCCGAATTTCACCGCACGCGCCCAACCGGTCGAAAGATTGTCAAATGCGACGGGTTGAAACCCCGTTCTGGCCAGCACCTTGCAGGCATGCGAGCCAATATACCCGGCGCCACCTGTCACCAATACGTTGTCCATGTGCCTCCGGAGTCTCGCCCTATCCTCGCTTAAGACGGCAATGCGGGTTGGTCAATGATGCGCTGCGCCATAGGTGCCTGAACAGGCTGGCTTGCAACGCGGCCCCGTTCGGCCGGATGCCGCCTGTCGGGTGTCAGTATGGCAAGCCAGTGTAATTCTCTGCAAACAGGCGTTGTGCCACGGGGTTTGTGGCCAGTTGTATCAGTTCGACACGCTGCATCTGGCGGTCAAATTCGCTGTGCTCTGGGAACTGGTGCATCATGGTCGTGACGGACCATGAAAACCGCATCGCCTGCCAGACCCGCGCAAGCGCCTTTTGCGAATAGCCCGCCAGCCCCGCAGTGTCGGCTGCGTGGTAATGCGCGATCAGCCCCTCGCTCAGGTAATGGACATCCGACGCGGCAAGGTTCAGCCCCTTCGCCCCCGTCGGAGGCACGATATGGGCCGCATCGCCACACAGAAACAATGCGCCATGCCGCATTGGTTCGCAGACGAAGCTGCGCAGGGGCGCGATGGATTTCTCGACCGAGGGGCCTGTGACAAGCGTTTGCGCCACCTGATCGGGCAGGCGCGCCGCGAGTTCGCCCCAGAACGCCGCGTCCGACCAGTCTTCAACCCGGTCTGACACCGGCACCTGTATATAATAGCGCGACAGTTTCGGATTGCGCATCGAGGCCAGTGCAAACCCGCGCGGATGGTTGGCATAGATCAGTTCGTCCTGCAGTGGCGGCGTTTCCGACAGCACGCCCAGCCAGCCGAAGGGATAAACCTTTTCATATTCCCGCCGCAGGTTTGCAGGGATGGATTTGCGGCTGACCCCGTGAAACCCGTCGCATCCGGCGATGAAATCGCAATCCAGCCGGTGCGCCCTGCCATCCAGATCATAGCTTACATTGGGGTGCATGCTGTCCAGATCGTGCAGCGTGACATTCGCGACCCCGTGCACATGGTGCGCGCCGATGGCATCTTGTGCGGCATAGAGGTCGCGCGTCACTTCGGTCTGGCCATAGACCATGACCTCGGCCCCGCAGGACGCGGCAAAATCAATGCGGATCATGTGCTG
>SKRW01000278.1 GCA_007118295.1 Paracoccaceae bacterium
CCGAACGCTCCAGCAGGCGCGAGTGCAGGTAGAATACGTCACCGGGGTAGGCTTCGCGGCCCGGCGGGCGGCGCAGCAGCAGCGACATCTGGCGGTAGGCGACGGCCTGCTTGGACAGGTCATCATAGATGATCAGCGCATGGCGGCCATTGTCGCGGAAATGTTCGGCCATCGCGGTTGCGGCATAGGGGGCCAGAAACTGCATCGGTGCGGGGTCCGACGCGGTTGCCGCCACGATGATCGTGTATTCGATCGCGCCGGTTTCTTCCAGCTTCTTCACCAACTGCGCGACGGTCGAGCGCTTCTGCCCGATAGCCACGTAAACGCAATACAGTTTCTTGTATTCGTCGTCGCCTGCTGCGTCGTTATAGCTTTTCTGGTTCAGGATCGTGTCGAGCGCCACAGCGGTCTTGCCGGTCTGACGGTCGCCAATGATCAGTTCGCGCTGGCCACGGCCAATCGGGATCATCGCGTCCACGGATTTCAGGCCCGTTGCCATCGGCTCATGCACCGATTTGCGCGGGATGATGCCCGGGGCTTTCACGTCGGCGACCGAGCGCTTCGAGGTCTTGATCTCGCCCTTGCCGTCGATCGGGTTGCCCAGACCGTCCACAACGCGGCCCAGCAACTCGTCGCCCACCGGAACGTCCACGATGGACTTGGTGCGCTTGACCGTGTCGCCTTCCTTGATGCCGCGGTCATCGCCGAAGATCACGATGCCGACATTGTCGGATTCGAGGTTCAGGGCCATGCCGCGCACGCCGCCGGGAAACTCGACCATCTCGCCGGCCTGCACATTGTCCAGACCATGGACACGGGCAATCCCGTCGCCGACCGAGAGCACACGGCCCACTTCGGTGACTTCGACGTCCTGTCCGAAGTTCTTGATCTGCTCTTTCAGGATCGCAGAAATCTCAGCAGCTTGGATACCCATTTATCCGACCTCTTTCATGCTGTTCTTGAGGGCCGCGAGCTGCGCGCGGATCGACGAGTCGATCATTTGCGAGCCCACCTTGATGACAAGACCGCCAATGAGGCTTTCATCGACGGCCAGTTTCAGTTTTATTTCCTTGCCAATACGCGCTTTCAGCGTCGTGGCGATTTCGGTTTCCTGTGCCTTGTTCAGCGGTTTGGCCGAAGTCACCTCGGCGGTCACTTCACCTTTCTCATCGGCGATCAGGGCGCGCAGTGCGGTCAGCACCTGCGGCAATGTGAACAGACGGCGCTTTTGCGCCATCAGTCCCAGCGCCCCTGTGACCGTCTGCGATAGTTTCATCTTCGCAGCAAGCGCCGTTATCGCACCAGAGACCTGATCCCGTGTGTAGACGGGCGAGGCTATCAGCCCGCGCAGGTCTGAACTGACGCTCAAGGCGCCATCCAGCGCCTCGATATCGGCTTCCAGAGACTTGAGGGAATTGGTTTCTTTGGCCAGGTCAAATATTGCCGTGGCATAGCGCTTTGCAACGCCCGAAGAGATCGAAGCTGGTTCGGACACGTCCACCCTTCCATCTGAGTTGCACCGGTTCCCGCACTGGCCTGATGCCATGAATACGACGAGTGACGCGGCATGTGAAATCGGCGCGGGTTTAGCAGAGGGCATGACATGCTGCAACCGCCAAGGTCGCAGCATTGTGAGAAAGCAGACGGGTTTTGACGACCCTCCTGCGACAAAGCGCCACAAGCTTGCGCTACCGATGGCGCTAGCAGGGGCGCAAGCCCGCTCAACTGGCCGGAAAATTCGGGTGTCGCCTGACCATTTTACCTGATTCCCTGACCTATGTTTCAGGCTGCGGTCAGACGGGTCCCTTACCTGCGCGCCAGGCCGGACGCGCGCCGGGCGCAGGCACCGGATTAAGGATGCGCAGGGGTTTGCGTTCGCGCACGGCCAGCCCCGTAGGCCGCGGTGTGTCGGAAACGCGCGTGGCCTCGACCAGCAAGACGCCGCCCGCGTGATAGCGCGACAGGCGCTGTCCCATGCCTTCCAGCACCATCGCCCAGCGCAGCCAGTTCTTGCGGTCGCGGGGTGGAAAGAACAGGGCGGCGGAATGGCTGTCAACCACAAAGCCGTGATCCTCGCACAGGGTCTGCACCTGCCCCAGCGAATAGGGTCTGCCCAGAGCAAAGGGCGTGCCATCCCTGCGCGCCCACAACCCCGACCGGTTCGGCACGATCAGCACGACCTTTGCCCCGACCTTGAGCACGCGCGCCGCTTCTTCCATCAGCGCGGCAGGGCGTTCCGATGTCTCGACACCATGCAGCATCACCAGCCGGTCGATGCTGTCGCTCGCCAGCGGCCAGCTTGTCTCTTCCACCAGAACCGAGTGATTGGCCATTTCGGCAGGCCAGTGCATGACCCCTTGTGGACCGGGCATCAGCGCGATGACACGCCGCGCATCGCCCAGACAGGGGCGCAGCAACGGCGCGGCGAAGCCGAAACCCACCACTGACAGCCCCGCAACCGATGGCCAGCAAACCTGCAGCCTGTCACGCATTGCCTTCTGCGCGGCACGGCCCAGCGAGGTGGTGTAATAGAAGTCCCGCAGTTCGCAGACGTCGTTATACATGTCATCCTGCCTGCCGCTGCATCCGGCCACTGGTTGCGTTGCGGCTTGTCATGGCCCACAGTGCTGGGACTGTAACGCAAAACAAGGAAAACGCCATGCCCCTGGAAATGCGGGTCATCCCCTGTCTGCGCGACAATTACGCCTATCTGCTGCGTGATCCCGAAACGGGTCGCGTGGCTGTTGTCGATGTGCCGGATACTGCCCCCATATTCACGGCACTGGAGGACGCAGGCTGGACTCTGACCGATATTCTGATCACGCATCACCATGATGACCACATCGGCGGGGTGGCGGATCTGCGTGCGGCGACAGGTGCGCAGGTCTGGGGTGCGGCGGCGGATGCGCATCGCCTGCCCCCACTGGACCATGCGCTTCATCCGGGGGACCGCGTGACGCTGGGGGCCGAGAGCGGAGCGGTCATTGATGTCCCCGGCCACACTGTCGGTCACATCGCCTTTCACTTTCCCGACAGCCAGCTCGCCTTTACCGCTGACAGCCTGATGGCGCTGGGGTGCGGGCGCCTGTTCGAGGGCAGTGCGGATCAGATGTGGCACAGCCTGCAGGCGCTTATGGCGCTGCCGGATGAAACCCGCATCTGTTCCGGGCATGACTACAGCCAGTCGAACGGGGCCTTTGCCAAGAGTGTCGATCCCGGCAATGCCGATCTGCAGGCGCGGCTTTCCCAGATGGCGCAGGATCGTGCGGCCGGACGCCCGATGGCGGTCGCCACGCTGGCGCTGGAAAAGGCGACCAACCCTTTTCTTCGCGCCAGTCAGCATTACCTGAAGCAGGCGCATGGTATGTCCGGGGTCTCGGATACTGCCATGTTCGCCCATCTTCGCGGCCTGAAGGACACATTCTGACTGGTCACACGATGGGCAATCTTCAACATTCCTTGCCAGAAGTGCGACTATCCGGCAGAGTTGAAGAAAAACATCTTGAAGCTCGGCAAATAAAACCGAAGTTTAGGACAACGAGGCGACACTGGTCAAAGGGCGTAGCCCGGCGGCCACCAAAACAGGAGCGTCTGACGTGCCAAGTTTCTCTACCACTCTGGAGCAATCCATCCACGGCGCTCTGGCGCTTGCCAATGCCCGTCGGCACGAATTCGCAACGCTCGAGCATCTTCTGCTTGCGCTACTGGATGAACCCGATGCCAGCCGCGTCATGCTGGCCTGCAATGTCGATCTGGATGTGCTGCGCAAGACCTTGCAGGAATTTGTCGAGGAAGAGCTCTCAACGCTGGTGACCGATATCGAAGGGTCCGAAGCCGTGCCGACTGCGGCCTTCCAGCGGGTTATCCAGCGTGCCGCGATCCATGTGCAAAGCTCCGGCCGCAACGAGGTGACGGGGGCCAACGTGCTGGTCGCCATCTTCGCCGAACGCGAATCGAATGCCGCCTATTTCCTGCAAGAGCAGGACATGACGCGCTACGATGCGGTGAATTTCATCGCGCATGGGGTGGCCAAGAACTCCAAATATTCCGAAAGCCGCCCGGTCACCGGCGCAGAAGACGAAGGCACTGATGCGCCGAAATCCGAAGAGAAGGCCAAGGAAACCGCGCTGGGCAAATACTGCGTTGATCTGAATGCCAAGGCCCGCAAGGGCGAGGTGGACCCTCTCATCGGTCGCGCCTCCGAGGTCGAGCGCTGCATTCAGGTCCTGTGCCGCCGCCGCAAGAACAACCCGCTTCTGGTGGGCGACCCCGGTGTGGGCAAGACAGCGATTGCCGAAGGGCTGGCCAAAAAGATCGTCGAAGGGGAAACCCCCGAGATCCTCGCGCATTCCACCATCTTCTCGCTGGACATGGGCGCGCTACTGGCTGGAACGCGCTACCGGGGCGACTTTGAGGAACGGCTGAAATCGGTCGTGCAGGAACTCGAAGACCACCCCGACGCGGTCCTCTTCATTGACGAGATCCACACTGTGATCGGTGCGGGCGCGACTTCTGGCGGCGCGATGGATGCCTCCAACCTGCTGAAACCGGCACTGCAAGGCGGCAAGATGCGCTGCATGGGGTCAACCACCTACAAGGAATTCCGCCAGCATTTCGAAAAGGACCGCGCGCTGTCGCGCCGGTTCCAGAAGATCGATGTGGTGGAACCGACGGTCGAGGATACCATCAAGATCCTGATGGGGCTGAAACCCTATTTCGAAAAGCATCATGACATCCGCTACACAAATGAAGCGGTCAAGACAGCGGTGGAACTGTCGGCGCGCTACATCAACGACCGCAAACTGCCGGACAAGGCCATCGATGTGATCGACGAGGCGGGTGCTGCGCAGCACCTGCTGACCGAAGCCAAGCGGCGCAAGACTATCGGCCCCAAAGAGATCGAGGCCGTGGTCGCCAAGATCGCGCGCATCCCGCCGAAGAATGTCTCCAAGGACGATTCGGAAATGCTGCGCGATCTGGAATCCGCGCTCAAACGCGTGGTGTTCGGGCAGGATGTCGCCATCGATGCGCTGTCGTCGGCGATCAAGCTGGCACGCGCAGGGCTGCGCGAGCCTGAAAAGCCCATCGGCAACTACCTGTTCGCTGGTCCCACTGGCGTCGGCAAGACCGAAGTGGCCAAGCAACTGGCCGACACGCTGGGTGTCGAACTGCTGCGGTTTGACATGTCGGAATACATGGAAAAACACGCGGTCTCCCGCCTGATCGGCGCACCGCCGGGCTATGTGGGCTTCGACCAGGGTGGCCTGCTGACCGACGGCGTGGACCAGCATCCGCATTGCGTGCTGCTGCTGGACGAGATCGAAAAGGCGCACCCGGATGTCTATAACATCCTGCTGCAGGTCATGGATCACGGGCAATTGACGGACCATAATGGTCGCACGGTCAATTTCCGCAACGTGATCCTGATCATGACGTCGAATGCGGGGGCGACCGAACAGGCGAAAGCGGCAATCGGCTTTGGTCGTGACCGGCGCGAGGGTGAAGATACCGCCGCGATCGAGCGCACCTTTACGCCCGAATTCCGCAACCGTCTGGATGCCGTGATCAGCTTCGCGCCGCTGCCGAAATCGGTCATCATGCGGGTGGTCGAGAAGTTCGTGCTTCAACTCGAAGCGCAACTGATGGACCGCAACGTGACCATCGACCTCAGCGAAGAGGCGGCGGCCTGGCTGGGTGAAAAGGGTTATGATGACAAGATGGGTGCACGCCCGCTTGCGCGTGTCATTCAGGAACACATCAAGAAGCCACTGGCCGAAGAGTTGTTGTTCGGCAAACTCGCCAAAGGCGGCGTGGTGCGTGTTCACCTGCGCGACGATGCGCTGGTGTTCGATATTGATGGCCCCGATGCCAAGCGCATCTCCGGCAACAAGCCACCCTTGCTGACCGCCGACTGATCCCGGCTGACGCCAAACATCCAGCGCGGCGCCCATGACCCTGTCAGGGCGCCGCGTTTTGTTTCTCAGGACCCCGGTTTGATGCTGATCCCCATTCGCGACCACAATCCCTCGACCAGACGCCCCTATGTGACCTATGCGCTTCTGGCCGCGAACGTGATTATTTTCATTCTGTATTTTCCTCTGTTTTCAGATGATTATGCCCTGATGCGATTTTTCCAGACATGGGGTATGTTGCCTGCGCGCCTGACCTATGGCGACGGGTATGAAACACTTGTGACCCATCAGTTCCTGCATGGCGACCTGATTCACCTTGGGTCGAACATGCTGTTTCTGTGGATTTTCGGCGACAATATGGAAGAGGTCTGGGGGCATTGGAAATTCCTTGCCTTCTACCTCATCTGCGGTCTGGCTGCGGCGGGGCTGCAATATGTCACCGAACCCAATTCCATGATCCCTATGGTCGGGGCTTCGGGCGCGATTGCGGGCGTTCTGGGCGGCTACCTGCTGCTATACCCGCGCGCGCGGGTCGATATGTTCCTGTTTCTGATCGTGATTTTCCGGGTCATCCCGATTCCTGCATGGCTGGTACTGGGGAGCTGGTTCGTGATGCAGGTGCTGGGCGGGCTCAGCGTCCCAGCGGGCGAGGCAGGCGTCGCCTATTGGGCGCATGCGGGCGGGTTTGTCGCGGGTCTGCTGCTATCCTGGCCAGTCTGGCACAAACTGGGGGGGCGGGCCTATTGGGCGCTGCATGATGGCCATCCGCCCCACCCCGAAGCGCGCTATTCCTTCGCCAAAAGCCCGATCCCCAAAGTCTCGCGCAAGCGTCGCTTTCAGCCTAGCCCGTGGCGCAGATAAGCCGCGTCAGGCCAGCGGCACTACGCAATCGCAGATCCGCAACTGCACCCGCTGGCCGACCTCGAATGTTGCGCCCGCGCCAGAAATGACCAGCATGCAGCGTTCGCCTTCCTGCACCCAGTAAAGCTGGTCATGCCCGCGAAACTCGCGCCCTACCACTGAAGCCGGACCCTCCGGGTCTGGCTCCAGCATGATCTGTTCGGGGCGCACGGACAGGGAAACCGCACCATTGGCCGCGCGCGACAAGGGCAGGTTTCCAAATTCAGTCTGCACCACCATCCCCGAGGCCGTGCCCGGCAAGATGTTCGAACGCCCAAGGAACGACGCCACAAAGGCCGAAACCGGGTTGCGGTAGATTTCATCGGGCGAGCCGATCTGCACGACACGTCCATTCTCCATGACGGCGATACGGTCGGCGACGGCCATCGCCTCTTCCTGATCATGGGTGACCAGTATCCCGGCAGACCCTGCGGCCTTCAGCAGTTTGCGCACCTCTTGCCGTGTCTCGACCCGCATCGCTGCGTCAAGGTTGGAAAAGGGTTCATCCATCAGCACCAGTGGCGGGGCAACGGCAAGCGTGCGCGCCAGCGCCACACGCTGTTGCTGCCCGCCCGACAATTCATGGGGCTTGCGCCCGTCCAGCCCGGTCAGCCCGACCAGCGCCAGCATCTCGCGCGCCCGCGCATCGGCGGCGCTGCGGGTCAGTTTGCGCAGGCCGAATTTCACATTGTCCAGCACGCTCAGATGCGGGAACAGCGCATAATCCTGAAACACGAAGCCAATGCCCCGCGCCTCTGGAGGCAGGCGCGTGATATCACGCCCGCGCAGCAGGATGACGCCCTCATCCGGTGTCTCGAACCCGCCAATCATGCGCAGCGTCGTCGTCTTGCCACAGCCCGACGGGCCCAGCAGCGCCAGCATCTCGCCCTCGCCCAGATCGAAACTCACGCGCTCTACCGCCGGTGCTTCGCCCTTTTGAAAGGCCCGGCGCAGGCGCTGCACTTCCAGCAGCGTCTGCGTACGCCGGGGGCGAAAGCCCAGCGGTGTTGCCTCGGCGGGCATCTTGAAGCTCAGGATATTCGGGGTCGATGTCATGTGCATCCGTTGAGTGATTTACTCGGTTTTCTTGTCATGGCGCAAAACGAAGCCCACGAAAAGGGCTGAAAACACCATGATTGCGGCGGC
>SKRW01000110.1 GCA_007118295.1 Paracoccaceae bacterium
CCGCAGGCGGATCTGGGCTCGATGCTGGGCGAGGCGCGTTCTGCGCTGATCACCGCGCCGCATACGTCCATTGTGCCCGGCGTGATGATCCTGCTGATCGTGATGTCGGTGAACCTCTTGGGCGACGGAATCCGCGACGCGCTCGACCCGCGCTTGCGCTCGGGCGCGCTGGCGCGGCCCATGGCGACGACGCGGGTGGAGCGACGCGAAACCCCTGCCCCAAAGGCTGACGGGTTGCTGCGCATCGACGATCTGGAGACGCAGTTTCATGTCGGCCCACGCGTTTACAAGGCGGTCAACAAGGTGTCGCTTGACCTGAAACCCGGCGAATGTCTGGGGCTGATCGGCGAGTCCGGGTCGGGCAAATCGGTCACGGCGCTGTCGGTGATGGGGCTGGTGGCCTCGCCCCCCGGTGTGATCACCGGGGGCGCAGTGCGGCTGGAGGGGCAGGATCTGATCGGTGCGCCCTATGAGTTGCTGCGCTCGCTCAGGGGGCGCAGAGTGGCCTACATTTTCCAGGACCCGCTTTCGACCCTGCACCCGCTGTATCGCATCGGGGATCAGTTGATCGAGGCGATCCGCGTGCATGAGCCTGTCAGCCATGCCGAGGCGCACAATCGCGCGGTCAAACTGCTGGAAGATGTGCGCATCCCCAATGCGGCGGCCCGCGCCCGCGCCTATCCGCACGAATTGTCGGGCGGCATGCGCCAGCGTGTGGGCATTGCCATGGCGCTGGCCAATGACCCCGATATCATCATCGCGGACGAACCGACCACGGCGCTGGATGTGACCGTGCAGGCGCAGATTCTGGCATTGCTGTCGGATCTGCGGCGCTCGCGCGGGTTGGCGATCCTGTTCATTACCCATGATTTCGGCGTGGTGGGCCAGTTGTGCGACCGTGTGGCGGTCATGTATGGCGGGCGCATTGTCGAGGCAGGACCCACCGCCGAGGTGCTGGCCGCCCCGGCGCACCCCTATACGAAACGCCTGATTGCCTGTGTGCCGGAACTGGGCGGCGGGCGCCGCGTGATGGCGGCCATACCGGGCCTGCCGCCTGCGGTGGATGACCTGCCGCCGGGCTGTGCTTTTGCCCCGCGCTGCGACAAGGCGCAGGACGCCTGCCGCGCGGGTGAAATCACATTGCAAGGCGAGGCCCGCCAGATCCGCTGCCTGTTCCCGGAGGGCGCGTCATGACGCTTGCGCTGAAAACCACCGATCTGGCCAAGACATTCGACATCGGCAAGCGCCTGATCGGCCCGCCCCGCGCCCAGGTCCGTGCCGTGCATCCGGTGTCGCTGGATGTGAAGACCGGCGAAACACTGGGGATTGTGGGCGAATCCGGCTGCGGCAAGTCAACGCTCGCGCGGATGCTGGTCGGGCTGACACCGCCCACATCAGGAACGATAGAAATCGAGGGCAAGGCGCTGAATCGCGCCGACCCCGCCGCCTTCGGGCGGCTGATCCAGTATGTGTTTCAGGACCCGGTTTCCAGCCTGAACCCGCGCAAGACGATCCGGCAGATCATGGAAGTGCCGCTGCGCCTGCTGCACGGGTTGCGCGGGCGCGCACTGGATGACCGGATTGCGGAGTTGTTTGATGCGGTCAATCTTCGCCCCGAATTCCTGACCCGTTACCCGCATGAATTTTCCGGCGGGCAGGCGCAGCGCATCGGGATTGCGCGGGCGCTGGCGGCAAGCCCGCGCATCCTGATCCTGGACGAGCCGGTCTCGGCGCTGGATGTGTCGGTACAGGCGCAGGTGCTGAACCTGCTGGCCGATCTGAAATCCGAATTCAACCTGACCTATCTGTTTATCAGCCATGATCTGGCCGTGGTCGAGGCGGTCAGCGACCGTATTGCGGTGCTCTATTTCGGTTCGGTGGTCGAAACCGGCCCTGCCGAAAAGGTCTTTGCAGCGCCGCGCCATCCCTATACGAGGCTTCTGGCGGACTCGGCGCCGGTTGTGGGCAAACCCCTTGGGGGCGCACAATCGGGCGAATTGCCGGACCCGCTGAACCCGCCACCGGGTTGCGCCTTTGCCGGGCGCTGCCCGCGCGCATCCGACCTGTGCCGCGCCGAGGTGCCAGCCTTGCGCGCCGTTGAAGGAGACCAGTTTGCCGCCTGCCATCACCCGCTCGACCCCTGAACGCCTGTCGCGCCCGCAACAGGTGGCCGAGGCGATCAAGTCCTGGGTCATGGCAAATGGCTGGGGGCCGGGCGACCGGCTGCCCTCCGAGACAGATCTGATCGCGCGGTTCGGCATGGCCAAGGGCACGATCCGCGAGGCGATCCGCATTCTGGAAGCGCAAGGGCTGGTGAAATCGCGCACCGGACCGGGGGGCGGGGTGTTCGTGCACCGCGTATCCGAGGAACGCGCCACGGCCCTGCTGGGCAACTACTTCTACTTCCAGCACCTGACGATTGACGATGTCTATCAGATCCGCGCAGTGCTTGAACCCGAACTGGCCGCAGCGCTGGCCGGCAAATTGACCGAGACGCAGTTGCGCGCACTGGAAGAGGTGATGACCGGCTATTCCGAACCCGCCCGCACCCCCGAAGAAGAGCGCGTGCAGCATCTGGCCTCGTTGCGGTTTCATGCCATGCTGGCCGAAATGTCGGGCAACCCACTGCTGCGCTTTCTGATCCGCTTTATTGCCAACATGCTGGCCGACATCACGGTATCGCGCAAACTCTACGCCCAGCCCAACCGCGAATTGTGGGAATCGGGGCTGGATTACCAGTCCCGTCTGCTGGCGGCACTGCGCGCGGGCGATGCGCCGCTTGCGCGCCAGATTCTGGCTGATCATATGCACAACGCCCACCGATTGATGCGCGTGCAGGAAACCGTCCTGACCCAGCGTTTCCTGCCCGAGGGCGAGATCATCTGACCCCGTGCTGAACGCCGCGGTGCCCTCGGGCAACTGCTTTGGTCCGCTTGAAAGTTCTTTCTGATTTTCAAGCCATTCCGATTGCCATAATCTGCTACAAACCCGCCATCACCCGCAAGCGTACACCACTGCATACTGCATCCGTGCGCGCTGCACCCCCTATCTGCTGCCAAGGAACACCGCATGCCCCAAACACCCGAACTGACGATTGACCCCGACCTCAAGCGTTTCATCGAGGATGATGTGCTGACCGGGCTGGAAATTTCGGCAGATCATTTCTGGTCTGAATTCTCGCGTCTCCTGCATGACTTCGCCCCGCGCAATCGCGCGCTGTTGCAGGTGCGGCAGGAGATTCAGGACAAGATCGACATCTGGCACCTTGAGAACCGCGACAAACCGCATGACCGCGACGCCTACAAGGCGTTTCTGGAAGAGATCGGCTATATGGTCCCCGAAGGCGGTGCGTTCAGCGTCGAGACGGCGAATGTTGATCCTGAAATCGCCGCTGTCCCCGGTCCGCAACTTGTCGTCCCCTCGACCAATGCGCGCTTTGTCCTGAACGCGGCGAATGCGCGCTGGGGCAGCTTTTACGACTGTCTCTATGGCACCGATGTCATGGGCGGCGCCGCACCGCTGGGCGGGCTGGATGCAGGCCGCGCGGCGCGCGTGGTTGCCCGCGCCGCCGTGTTTCTGGACGAGATTTTCCCCGTGGAGGCAGGCAGCCACGCCAATGCAGCGCAATATCGCGTCACGGGCGGGACGTTGCAGGTCGATGGCTCTGACCTGAAGGACCGCGGCTGTTTTGTCGGCTATCAAGGCGACGCCGATGCGCCGCAATCCATCGTGCTGCGCAATAACGGCCTGCATGTCGAACTGGTCTTTGACCGCGCGCATCCGATCGGCAAGACCGCGCCCTCGGGGCTGGCAGATGTGCGGCTGGAATCGGCCATCTCGGCGATCATCGATCTGGAAGATTCGGTGGCCTGTGTCGATGCCGAGGACAAGGTGCTGGCCTATCGCAACTGGCTGGGGCTGATGCAGGGCGACCTTCAAGACACGTTCGAGAAGGGTGGCAAGCCCATGACCCGCCGCCTGAGCGCCGACCGCAGCTTCACTGCCCCCGACGGCGGGACACTGACGCTGAAAGGGCGCGCGCTGCTGCTGGTGCGAAATGTCGGCCATCTGATGACCAACCCCGCCATCCGCGACCGCGACGGAAACGAAGCGTTCGAAGGGCTGATGGATGCTATGATCACTGTGCTGATTGCCATGCACGACCTGAACAAGACAGGCGGCGCGCGCAATTCGGTCAGCGGTTCGGTCTATGTCGTCAAACCCAAGATGCACGGCCCCGACGAGGTGGCCTTTGCCAATGACGTGTTCAGCGCCGTGGAACAGGCGCTTGGCCTGCCGCAATACACGGTCAAGCTGGGCATCATGGACGAAGAACGCCGCACCAGCGTCAACCTCAAGGAATGCATCCGCGCCGCACGGCATCGCGTCTGTTTCATCAATACCGGCTTTCTGGACCGCACCGGCGACGAGATTCACACCTCGATGGAGGCAGGCCCCTTCTCGCGCAAGGATTTCATCAAGCGCAAGGGCTGGATCACAGCCTATGAAAACCAGAATGTTGATATCGGGCTGGAATGCGGCCTGTCGGGCCGCGCCCAGATCGGCAAGGGCATGTGGGCGGTGCCCGACAAGATGACCGCCATGCTGGAACAGAAGATCGAGCATCCACGCGCAGGCGCGACATGCGCATGGGTGCCCAGCCCCACAGCCGCGACCCTGCACGCCTCGCATTACCACAAGGTCGATGTGCTGGCCGTGCAGGCCGATCTGGCCAAAGGTGGTCGGCGGGCCTATGTCGATGCCCTGCTGGACATTCCGCTGGCGGCCTATCGCAAATGGACGCCTGCGCAAATCCGCCGCGAGGTTGAAAACAACGCCCAAGGCATCCTTGGCTATGTCGTGCGCTGGATCGATCAGGGGGTCGGCTGTTCCAAAGTGCCCGACATCAACGATATCGGCCTGATGGAAGACCGCGCCACCTGCCGCATTTCGGCGCAGCATATCGCCAACTGGCTGCACCACGGCATTGTCTCGTCGGACGAGGTCATGGCCATCATGCGCCAGATGGCCGAAGTCGTGGACCGCCAGAACGCAGGCGATCCGGCCTACAGACCAATGGCGCAGGGCTTTGACGGGATCGCCTTTCAGGCCGCGTGCGATCTGGTGTTTCAGGGGCGCGCGCAGCCCTCGGGCTATACCGAACCCGTCCTGCACCGCCGCCGTCTGGAACTGAAGGCGCAACAGCACTGACAAAACGTAGAAAACGGCGGGGGTCCCCGCCGTTTTCATTGTCTCGCCGGTATCTTGGGGCTGCCCTGCAGCCCAAGATCTCAAAACGCCACTTGCTGCGCCAGCCCCTGCGCGATGGCCAGTTCCACCGCCTTTGACGCGACAGCCAGATCCTGCAAGCCCACACCCGTCCCGTCAAACAGCGTGATCTCTTCAGCGCTGGTCCGCCCCGGATGCACCCCGTTGATCACGGCCCCGATCTCGGCAATCGCGCCTTCATCCAGCAGACCCGCCGCGACGGCATGCTGCGCCTCGCCGATGGAAACCGACTGCGCCACTTCATCGGTAAACACACTCGCGCGCGTCAGAAGGGTTGCCTCGACCTCTTGCTTGCCCTTGGTATCGGTCCCCATACAGGCCAGATGCGTGCCGGGGCGGATTTGCGCATCTGTCAGGATCGCATCAAAACTCGACGTGATGGTGATGATCACATCCGCCTCGGCCCCCAGACGGTCCAGATCCACCGCCTCGAACGGCAGGCCCAGTTCTGCCGCCGTCTCCGCGAGTCGTGTCAGCATTTCGGGGTGCAGGTTCCAGCCGATGACCTTTTCAAAGGCCCGCGCCCGCACCGCCGCGCGCATCTGAAACGCGCTCTGATGGCCCGCGCCCACCATGCCAAGCACCTTCGCATCCCCCCGCGCCAGATGCCTGATCGAGATACTGGACGCCGCCGCCGTGCGCAGCGCCGTCAACAGGTTGCCCCCCACCATCGCCGTGGGCTTGCCGCTGTCGGGGTCGAACAGGAAAACGGTGCTTTGATGGTTGGGTATCCCGCGCGCGGCATTGCCGGGAAAATACCCGCCAGACTTGACCCCCAGCAGGCTGCCGACACGGTCCAGCCCCGATTTGAACCCATATTGCCGCCCCTCGCCCAGAGCTTCGCGCACCACCGGGAAGTTATAGGCATCCCCGCGCGACATCGCGGCAAAAGTGGCTTCGATGGCATCAAAAGCCGATTGCTCATCGACCAGACCGGCAATGGCGGATTCAGGCACGATCCACATGGGGTATTCCTTTATGTCAGAGGGGCGGGGCCCCGCGTGGGGCCCCGTTCAGGTCAATAGGCCTTGCCGCGCGCCGAAACGGGCCAGAGTGTTTCCACCTTGCCGCCCCTAACGCCCACATACCAGTCATGGACATTGCAGGTCGGGTCACAATGGCCCGGCACCAGCCGCAGCTTGTCATTGACCTTCAACACATCGCCCAAATCCTCGACCACACCATGTTCATCCGAGCATTTGACGTATTTGACATCATCGCGCCCGAAAATCACCGGCAGGCCACTATCGACCGATTGCGCTTTCAGCCCCGCATCGACAATCGCCTTGCCGGGTTTGGCGCGGCTCATGACGCTGGTCAGGATGAACAGCGCGTTTTCCCATTCGCCCTGATCGATCCGCTTTCCGTCCCTGTCCAGAATCCGCCCGTAATCGGCATCCATGAACGCGTATGACCCGCATTGAAGCTCGTTATAGACGCCAGAGGTGCTCTCGAAATAATAGCTGCCCGTGCCACCGCCACCGACGATATCGCACTCCATACCCTCGGCCTTCAGCGTATCGACGGCATCCTTCACCTGCGCCACGGCGACCGCGATCTTGGCCTTGCGGTCGTCATAGCTGTCCATGTGCTGCATCGCGCCCTGATACGCTTGGATGCCAGCAAATTTCAGCCCCGGTGCCGCGTCAATGGCCTTGGCGATTTCGACGACCGCAGGCGTGGTGGTCACCCCGCAGCGCCCCGCGCCGCAATCAATCTCGACCAGACATTCGATCTGTGTGCCGTGGCGCGTTGCCGCCTCTGACAGATCCGCGACATTGGCGATATCGTCCACACAGCAGATCGTGCGCGCGCCGAGCTTGGGCATCCGCGCCAGACGGTCGATCTTGGCCGTGTCACGCACCTGATTTGACACAAGAACATCCTTGAGGCCCCCACGGGCAAAGACCTCGGCCTCGCTGACCTTCTGGCAGCAAACCCCGCAAGAGCCACCAAGCCTTTCTTGCAGTTTTGCGACATCCACGGATTTATGCATCTTGCCATGCACCCGGTGACGCATGCCATGCGCGCGGGCATACTCGCCCATTTTCGTGATGTTGCGCTCCAGCGCATCCAGATCAAGGATCAGGCAGGGCGTCTGAATGTCAGACTCATCCATCCCCGGTAGCGCGGGCACGTCATAGCCTACCTCCAGCCCGTCGAATTTGGTCGGTGCATTCATGTCCTCAACCTCCTGTTAACCTGTGATCCAGGGCAGCGTGTCCAGATCGACATTGCCGCCGGTGATGATGACGCCGACGCGCTTGCCGGCAAAGATATCGCGATTCTTCAGGATCGTGGCCAGCGGCACCGCGCAGCTTGGCTCGATCACGATCTTCATGCGCTGCCATGTCAGTTTCATCGCATCGATGATTTCCTGCTCGGACGCAGTCAGGATGTCGGTCACATGATTGCTGACAAAATGCCATGTCAGGTCCTTCAGTGGCACTTTCAGCCCGTCCGCCACCGTCACCGGCGCATCGTCGGCAATGATATGCCCCGCCTTGAAACTGCGGTAGGCATCATCCGCCTGCTCTGGCTCGGCGGCATAGATCTGCACATCCGGCGCGATGGTCGACAGCGTCAGGCAGGTGCCCGAAATCATGCCCCCCCCGCCAATCGGCGCGATCA
>SKRW01000152.1 GCA_007118295.1 Paracoccaceae bacterium
GGCTCGGGCTCGGGTTCCGCTTGTGGCACAGGTTCCGCTTGTGGCACAGCTTCGGGCAAGGTTTCTGGCACAGGTTCAGGGGTCATGTCCTGTGCCTGCTCGACAGCCTGGGGCGGCGCTGAGGGTGCAAGCGGAAACAGGAGGCTTGCCCCGATCGCCGACGCCAGAACCAGCCCGGTCCCGGCTCCCAACCCTGCCAGAAGACTCGTGTTCACGACCCGCTCCTTGACGACTGCCTGTTTTCAGTTGGCGCTTGTTTCACACCATTCCGGCAAGTGTCCCATAATTCCGCACGCGGATCAAACGGATTGCGCCCTCGCATTGACCTTGGCCTTGACCTTGGGCATGGCTGATGGGCATGTAGGCAAAATCCCTGCTCTGGTGCCGGACCCATCGTCATGCTGCTTTTGATCGATAACTACGACAGCTTCACCTACAACCTGGTGCATTACCTGGGCGAGTTGGGGGCAGAGGTCGTGGTGCGGCGCAATGACGCGCTGGATGTGCAGCAGGCGATGGCCATGCGCCCCGATGGAATAGTCCTCTCGCCCGGTCCATGTGACCCCGATCAGGCGGGTATCTGCCTGTCGCTGACACTGGCCGCAGCCGAGGCCCGCGTTCCGCTGCTGGGTGTGTGTCTGGGGCATCAGACGATCGGGCAGGCCTTTGGTGGCCGGGTGATCCGCGCGCCACAGATCGTGCATGGCAAGCTGGGCGCGATGCATCATTCGGGCGCGGGGGTGTTTTCGGGGTTGCCTTCGCCGCTGATGGCAACGCGCTATCATTCGCTGGTGGTCGAACGCGACAGCCTGCCCGACTGCCTGGAGGTCACAAGCTGGCTGGAGGATGGGTTGATCATGGGGTTGCGTCATCGCGACCTGCCCGTTGAGGGCGTGCAGTTCCACCCTGAAAGCATCCGCTCCGAGCATGGCCATGCGATGCTGCGTAATTTTCTGGATCAGAGCGTGGTGACGGCCTGATGGATGACCTGAAACCCCTGATCGGCCTTGCCGCCACGCGCCCCCTGACCCGCGCCGAGGCCGAGCTGGCCTTTGACCTGCTGTTCGAAGGGCAGGCCACGCCCGCGCAGACAGGCGGTTTCCTGATGGCGCTGCGCACGCGGGGCGAGACTGTGGACGAATACGCCGCCGCCGCCGCCGTAATGCGGGCCAAATGCGTCAAGGTCCGCGCGCCCGTAGGGGCGATGGACATTGTCGGCACCGGCGGCGATGGCAAGGGCACGCTGAACATCTCGACCGCGACGGCCTTTGTCGTGGCGGGCGCAGGCGTGCCGGTCGCAAAGCACGGGAACCGCAACCTGTCGTCGAAATCGGGTGCGGCCGATGCGCTGGGCGCATTGGGGATCGAGGTGATGGCAGGTGCTGCGGTGGTCGAACATGCGCTGGCCGAGGCGGGTATCGGCTTCATGATGGCCCCCATGCACCACCCCGCCATGCGCCATGTCGGCCCTGTGCGCATGGAGCTTGGGACGCGCACGATCTTCAACATTCTGGGGCCGCTGACGAACCCGGCGGGGGTGAAACGGCAATTGACCGGCGCATTTTCGCCCGAGTTGCTGCGTCCGATGGTGCAAACCCTGCAGGCGCTGGGTTCGGAAAAGGTGTGGCTGGTGCATGGCGGTGATGGCACCGATGAATTGTCGATTGCGGCTGAAAGTCAGGTCGTGGCGCTGGAGGCAGGCCAGTTGCGCGAATTCACCCTGCACCCCGAAGAAGCGGGTCTGCCTGTCCATCCGTTCGAGCAGTTGATCGGCGGAAGCCCTGCCGAGAATGCCAATGAACTCATCGCCGTGCTGGAAGGCGGCGGTCGCCCGGCCTATCGCGACGCCGTGCTGCTGAATTCCGCAGCGGCGCTGGTCGTGGCTGACCGTGTCGTCAACCTGTCCGAAGGTGTAGAGCGCGCGCGAGACAGCATTGCTTCGGGCGCGGCAATGCGGGCCGTGCAGATACTGGCCCGGATCAGCCCCGTGAAAAGCTAATGCAAGGAGGGGGCGCAATGGCCACCATTCTCGACAGGATCAAGGCCTACAAGCTGGAAGAGGTCGCCACCCGCAAGGCCGCGCGCCCGCTGGCCGAGGTCGAGCAGGCGGCACGCACCGCCCCCGCCCCGCGCGGCTTTGGGGACGCGTTGCGTCACGCAGAACGCAGTGGTTACGGACTGATTGCCGAGATCAAGAAAGCCAGCCCGTCCAAGGGTCTGATCCGTGCCGATTTCGACCCGCCCGCGCTGGCCCGCGCCTATCAGGATGGCGGCGCGACCTGCCTCAGCGTGCTGACTGACGCGCCCAGTTTTCAAGGTGCGGACAGGTTCCTGACCGACGCGCGCAGCGCCACGACCCTGCCCGCGCTGCGCAAGGATTTCCTGTATGACACCTATCAGGTGGCCGAGGCCCGCGCGCTGCACGCCGATTGCATCCTGATCATCATGGCCTCTGTCTCAGACGCGCAGGCGGCGGAACTGGAAGCCGCGGCCCTCGAATGGGGGATGGATGTGCTGGTCGAGGTGCATGATGGCGCAGAACTGGACCGCGCGCTTGATCTGCGCTCACCCCTGCTGGGAATCAACAACCGCAACCTCAACACGTTCGAGGTGACGCTGGAGACAACGCGCCAGCTTTCAAAACGCGTGCCAGAGGGCAAACTTCTGATTGCCGAAAGCGGGCTGTTCACCCCGGCTGATCTGGCCGATATGGCGGGCCACGGTGCGCGGTCCTTTCTGATTGGCGAAAGCCTGATGCGGCAGGCCGATGTTGCGCAGGCCACGCGCGATCTGCTGCGCGATCCTGTCCTGCCCGAGGGGGTGTAACGTGGCAAAGCTCACGCATTTTGACGCCGAAGGCCATGCACATATGGTTGATGTGTCGGCCAAGGCCGTGACCGACCGGCGCGCCATTGCCGAAAGCGCTGTCCAGATGCGCCCCGAGACACTGGCATTGGTGACCGAGGGGCGCGCGAAAAAGGGTGATGTGCTGGGGGTGGCGCGGTTGGCCGGGATCATGGGCGCCAAGCGCTGCGCCGATCTGATCCCGCTGTGCCATCCGCTGCCGATCACCAAGGTGAGCGTGGACCTCACGCCCGACGCAGACCTGCCCGGCGTGCGCATCCGCGCCGAGGTGCGCACCACAGGCCAGACCGGCGTCGAGATGGAAGCGCTGACCGCCGCCTCGGTTGCGGCACTGACTGTTTATGACATGCTCAAGGCCGCCGAGAAATCCATGCGGATTATCGATACGCAGGTGGTCCTGAAAGAAGGCGGCAAATCGGGCCGGTATGAGGCTGGCACATGATTTCCTACGACGAAGCCCTTGGCCACGTCCTTGCCATGACCGAGGCGTTGGACGTAGAGCAGGCAGACCTTGCGCAAGCCGCCGGGCGCGTGTTGCGCGCCCCGGTTGTGGCGCAACGCGACCAGCCCCCCTTTGTGGCATCGGCCATGGATGGCTACGCCGTGGCCGGGCCAGTGACGCCCGGTGCGCGTCTGTCGGTCATCGGCACGGCTGCCGCCGGTCACAGCTTTGACGGTGCCGTCGGTCCAGGGCAGACCGTGCGCATCTTTACCGGTGCCCCTGTGCCCGAAGGGGCAGATCGCATCATCATTCAGGAAGATGTGGCGCGCACGGGGGATATGATCACGCTGGGCGAGGGGCCAGAAGCGAACAGGCATATTCGCGCGCAAGGCGTGGATTTCAGCGCAGGCGACCGTGTCTCGGCCCCGCGCCGGTTGCGGCCTGCCGATCTGGCGCTGTTGGCCGCGATGAATTGCCCGCACGTCACCGTCAGCCGCCGTCCAGATGTGGCGATCATGGCCACGGGGGATGAGTTGGTCATGCCGGGCGAGGTGCCGCGTCTCGACCAGATCATCGCGTCCAACGCCTTCGCGCTGAAAGCCATGGCCGAGGCCGAGGGCGCAAGCGCGCGCATCCTGCCGATTGCTGCCGATACCGAGGCCAGCCTGCGCGCCGTGTTCGAGCTTGCCGCCGGTTCCGATGTGATTGTGACCATCGGCGGCGCATCCGTGGGCGATCATGACCTTGTCGGCCCGGTGGCCGATGCGATGGGGGCAAGCCGCGCCTTCTACAAGGTGGCGATGCGCCCCGGAAAGCCGCTGATGGCCGGACGCATGGGCCAGGCGCTGCTATTGGGCCTGCCCGGAAATCCGGTATCGAGCATCGTGTGCGGTCATCTGTTCCTGCGCCCAGTGCTGCGGGCGTTGCAGGGGCTGGGGGCTTATCCGCTGCCCACGGCCAGCGCGGCGCTGACTGTGGATTTGCCTGCCAACGGCCCGCGCACACATTTCATGCGCGCGACGCTTGGCCCCGGCCCGTCGATCACGCCGATGGCGCAGCAGGACAGCTCGCTCTTGGGCGTTCTGTGTGCCGCAGATGCACTGATGATCCAGCCTGCAGATGATCCGGGCCAACAGGCAGGCGCGCAGATGCGCTATATCGCGCTATGATCTTGTTGACACAAGGCACGAACATACTTAGAACATAGTGTGAATATGTGGGGCTGAAACCAGAACGCCACGGGCGAAAAGGGGCACTGCCATGCTGACACGCAAACAGATTGACCTGCTCAAGCTGATCCATGACCGGATGGAACGCGAAGGGGTTGCACCCTCGTTCGACGAGATGAAGGATGCGCTTGATCTGCGGTCAAAGTCGGGGATTCACCGGCTTATCACGGCGCTGGAAGAACGTGGTTTCATCCGGCGGCTGCCGCATCGCGCCCGCGCAATCGAGGTACTTAAACTGCCCGACGCGCTGAACCGGCCCGAAGCCCGCGTGATCGATGGTGGTGCCAAGGACAAGGCCCCCCCGCCCCGGGCTGCAATGCCGGTCGAGGCGGCGGCGCTAACCCTGCAGGTTATGGGCCGGATTGCAGCCGGCACGCCGATCGAGGCCATCAGCGAGGCTGTGTCGGACATTGCGGTGCCGGGCAGCATGCTGCGCGGGCGGTCGAACCATTATGCACTCGAAGTGCAGGGCGATTCCATGATCGATCTGGGCATCAATGACGGCGACATCGTGGTCATTCGCGAACAGGACACAGCCGATAACGGCGATATTGTCGTGGCTCTGGTCGAAGGGCATGAAGCCACGCTGAAGCGGTTTCGCCGCCAGAACGGTATGATCGCACTTGAAGCCGCCAACCCGGCCTATGAAACGCGACTTTTGCGCGACGATCAGGTGCAGGTACAGGGGCGGCTGGTCGGGTTGATCCGCAGCTATTAGGCCGGGGCGGTGGCGCTTGGGTGGAGTGCGGGCTGATAGCCCGCCGACAGAATGGCTATAGTGGGCGCAGGTGTCAGGACCGTGACCAGAGCGTCAGATCGTGGTTGGCGCAGATCATACCCATCCGCAGAAAGCCGCAGCAGAAAATCTCCCAAGACGAGCCAGCTATGACCTGCATGCGCGATGAAACTGCCATCTGGCAGCGCCACAAGTCTGGCCTGATGCGTGATCTGGCAGCGGTCGCGTGTGACCCGCGCTGCGTGAAGGGCGCGGTCTATGGCAATGACCCTTGCAACTGGACCATGCGCCAGTTGCCACGCTTTCCTGAACTGCGCATAGGCTTTGGGACGGCAGTAACCGCAGGGTCGATGACCGGCGGCAAGGGCGACAGCTTCATCCAGAAAAAACAGAGGTGTCCAGCCATGCGTTGGTTGCGGTCCGTGATACTGCCCGCGCGGATGCGCCGGCGTGCAGCAGATCCAGTGCGGATGCGACCAGCGGCGCGCTGTCAAAGCTGAACCATCAAACCGCAGGATACCGCGATTGCCCGTGAACAGACCGCGTGTTGGTGCGGCAACAATCTCGCCAGTCGGTAGCACACGGTTCTGCAGTGGCATCGCGCCCTCCCGCCGATCAGGTCCCGTGCAATTCCTTGGTCGCGGTCAGGCGAATGCCCGGATAATCGCGGGCAACACGGTCAATGTCCCATTGCAGGCGCGTCATGAAGACCGGGTCACCGTCACTGTCCTCGGCCATGTGCTGCTTGTTTGCGGCGGCAAACGCCTCTACCGCCAGTTTGTCACCCGACACCCAGCGCGCCGAGGTGAATTGCGTCGGCTCGAACCGCACCGGCAGCCCGTATTCCAGTTCAATCCGGCTGGCCAACACCTCGAATTGCAACTGACCGACCACGCCGACAACAAAGCCCGATCCGAATTGTGGCTTGAATACCTTGGCCGCGCCCTCTTCGGCAAATTGGGTGAGCGCCTTGTCCAGATGCTTGGCCTTCATCGGGTCGCCCGCGCGACAGGCCTGCAAAAGCTCTGGTGCAAAGGAGGGGATGCCAGTGAAACGCAGCGCCTCGCCTTCGGTCAGGGCATCGCCAATGCGCAACTGCCCGTGGTTCGGAATGCCGATGATGTCGCCCGCCCATGCCTCTTCGGCCAGTTCCCGATCAGCGGCGAGAAACAGAACCGGCGACGCGACGGACATCTGTTTTTTCGACCGCACATGCAGCAGTTTCATGCCCCGTTCAAAATGCCCCGATGCAAGCCGCACAAAGGCCACCCGGTCGCGGTGCTTGGGGTCCATATTGGCCTGCACCTTGAACACGAATCCTGTGACCTTGTCCTCTTCGGGTGCGACTTCGCGGCTTTCGGCACGCTGAACCTGCGGTTGGGGCGCATAAGTTGCGATACCCTGCATCAACTCCTTGACGCCAAAGGAATTGATCGCAGAGCCGAACCAGATCGGGGTCAGATGCCCTTCCAGCACCGAACGCGGGTCAAGCGGCGGCAGCAATTCGCGCGCCATCTCGACCTCTTCACGCAACTGCGCCAGAATCCCGGCGGGCAGATGGCGTTCCATCGCGGGGTCGTCCAACCCCTCGACCACGATGGTTTCGCCAACCTTGTTGCGGTCCGCCCGGTCCATCAGTTCCAAACGGTCATGCAACAGGTCATAGCAGCCCAGAAAATCCGCGCCTTGCCCTATGGGCCAACTTGCAGGCGTCACATCGATGGCGAGATTCTGCTGAATCTCGTCAATGATATCGAACGTGTCACGGCTTTCGCGGTCCATCTTGTTGCAGAAGGTCAGGATTGGCAGGTCACGCAGGCGGCAGACCTCGAACAGTTTGCGGGTCTGGCTTTCCACACCCTTGGCACCGTCAATCACCATGATCGCCGCATCGACCGCCGTCAGTGTGCGGTACGTATCCTCGGAAAAATCCGAGTGGCCGGGCGTATCGACCAGATTGAAACGGAATTTTCCGTAATCAAAGGACATCGCAGAGGCCGAGACCGAAATGCCGCGATCTTTCTCCATCTGCATGAAATCCGACCGCGTGCGCCGCGCTTCGCCCTTGGCGCGGACCTGCCCCGCCATCTGGATCGCACCGCCAAACAGAAGAAATTTCTCGGTCAGCGTCGTCTTGCCCGCATCAGGGTGCGAGATGATCGCAAATGTGCGCCTGCGCGCGATTTCGGCAGGCAGGTCGGGGCGGTTTGTGGGCGATGTCTGCATGATGGCGCTATAGTAGAGTGCGTGTCAGGGAACAAGATATCAAAGCAGGACATCCCGCAACGCGGCAAGGACTGTCCGGTCGCGATACGTCCCGAAAAAACCGCCTTAGATTGCATCAGGAAATTGATACATTAGTTTAAGTAGCATTTTTATGTTATCGTCCAAGGAATCGCTTTTGTTCCACAGGGGCATTCGCCTCTGGCGTACCTGTCTCAATCTCCAACCTTCGAGAGCGGCTCTCATGAAAAAAATTCTTTGCACAGCTTCTGCAATCGCACTGATGAGTGGTGCGTCATTCGCCCAGGGTGCGCCCTCCGGTGCCGAGGCAACCGGATGCGCGCCGGATCGGTTCGCGCCCGTCCTGTCCGA
>SKRW01000313.1 GCA_007118295.1 Paracoccaceae bacterium
GTTTCCAGCCACGCGCGGCGTGCTTGTCGAACTCCAGCACCAGCAACAGAGCCACGCCCGCCAAAGCGCATTGTGCGATCTGCCACAGGCTGAGGGCGACTGTGTCGAACAGCGTCTGCATGACGGGCAGATAGGTAAAGCCCGCCTGCAGCACCAGGACGATGACCACCGCAATCAGGACAGCGGGGGTGCCTTTGGCCCCCTGCCATGTCAGCGACCAGCCATGCCGGTAGCGCACCGAGAACAGGTAGAACACTTCCATCGCGACCAATGTGTTCAGCGCCATGGTGCGCGCCGCGTCAAGGCCCGCACCTTGCGCCTGCGCGAGGGTGAACTGCCCGAAGATGCCGATTGCGAACAGGACCGAAACCAGCATCACGCGCCACAGGATGAAGCGCGACAGGATCGGCGCGTTCGCGCGTCGTGGCGGCTGGCGCATGATCGACTGTTCCGGGCGTTCAAAGGCCAGCGACATCGCCAGCGCGACTGAACTGACCATGTTGACCCACAGGATCTGCAACGGCGTGATCGGCAGCATCAGCCCGAACAGCACCGCAATGATCAGCGAGATCGACTCGCCACCATTCACTGGCAGCAGGAAGGTGATCACTTTCTTGAGGTTGGCATAGACTGTGCGCCCCTGTTTCACCGCTGCCGCGATAGAGGCGAAATTGTCATCGGCCAAAACGAAATCCGATGCTTCGCGCGCAGCCTCGGACCCCTTGAGGCCCATGGCGATGCCTGCATCGGCGCGTTTGAGCGCGGGTGCGTCATTCACCCCGTCCCCGGTCATTGCGACGACGGCCCCGCGCGCCTGCAGCGCTGTCACCAGGCGCAGCTTGTGCTCGGGGCTGGTGCGGGCAAAGATGTCGGTACGCCGGATCGCCGCTTCGAGTGCGGGGTCGTCCATCTGGTCGATCTCGGCCCCGGTCAGCGGGCTGTCACATTGCTTGAGCCCGATCTGACGGCCAATGGCGGCTGCGGTTCCGGCATGATCGCCCGTTATCATCTTGACCGAGATCCCGGCCGAATGACATTCGGCCACTGCGGCAATCGCCTCATCGCGGGGCGGGTCGATCAGACCCACCAGCCCCAGAAGTGTCAGGCCGCTGGCGACGGTGTCATGGTCCAGCGATGGCCCGTCATGGGCGATCTGCGCCAGCGCCAGCACGCGTTGTCCCTCATTGGCAGTCTGGCTCGCAGCATCGTCCCAATAGCCCTTGTCCAGCGGTTCGGGGCCATCTGGCCCCAATTGCGCGTCACATTGGGCAAGCACACGCTCGGGCGCGCCTTTCAGCAGCACAAGTCCGTCCTGCAGGACGGCCATGTAGCGATAGCGCGAATCGAACGGAATGCTGGCCTGCGGGCGCGGGCGGGTGTCGATGGCGTGCCCCAGCTTGCCGGCAAATGCCAGAAGGGCCCCTTCCATCGGGTCGCCTTCGACGCGCCAGCCTTTTTCACTGTCCTGCACAAGGGCGGCGCTGTTGCATACTGCCGCCACGCGCGCCATCGCCTGCAAGGTGTCATCGTCGCCGCCCTGCACCTCGCCCTTCGGGGCGTAGCCCTGGCCGGTGACTGTGACCGTGTCGCGGGCGGTCACGATTGATGCGACCATCATTTCATTGCGGGTCAGCGTGCCAGTCTTGTCCGAACAGATGGTCGAGACGGCACCCAGAGTCTCGATAATGGGCAGGCGGCGCACGATCGCATTGCGCCGCGCCATTGCCTGCACCCCGATGGCGAGCGTGACAGTCAGCACCGCAGGCAGCCCTTCGGGGATGGCGGCAACGAAGAGGCCCACGACGATCATGAACGCCTCGGCAAAGGGCGTGTCACGCAGGAATACCGAGAATGCGAGGATCAGCGTGGCCAGCGCCATGATGAACCCGGTCAGATATTTGGCAAACACCTCCATCTGTTGGATCAGCGGGGTCTTGAGGGTCTGCACTTCGGACATCATGGTGCTGATGCGCCCGATCTCGGTTTCACTACCGGTGGCGATCACCAGCCCGGTGCCGGTGCCTTCGGCGACCATTGTGCCGCTGAAGGCCATCGATTTGCGGTCGCCCAGTGCGGCACCGGGTTCGACCGGGTCCGTATGCTTGCGCACGGGCACCGATTCGCCAGTCAGGATGGCCTCTTCGACAGACATGCCCGAGACATCCAGCAGGCGCAGGTCCGCAGGCACCTTGTCGCCTGCATCCAGCAGTACCACATCACCCGGCACCAGATCAGAGCCAGCGATGGCCATTCGTTCGCCGTCGCGGATGACATTGGCCTTGGGGGCCAGCATGTCGCGCAATGCCTCAAGGGCTGCTTCGGCGCGGCCCTCCTGCACGAAACCGATCACGGCGTTGATGATGACCACGGCCATGATAACGCCCGTGTCGATCCAGTGACCCAACAGCGCTGTGATGACCGCTGCCGCGATCAGAACAAGGATGAGAAGGTTGTTGAACTGCCGCGCAAGCCGCATCAGCGGACCGGGGCGCGGGGGCTCGGGCAGTTTGTTGGGTCCGAACCGATCACGCCGTTCTGCGACCTGTGACTGGGTCAGCCCCTGGCCGTCTGTACCAAGTCGTTCCAGCGCGGTTTCGGCCGGAACAGCCCATAATTCCTGTCTGTCGGTCATGTCTGATTACTGTGCCGTATAGGCCCCATCGACCAGATGGTAGCTGCCGGTGATGAAACTAGCCCGATCTGACAGCAGAAAACAGGTCAGCGCCGAGACTTCCTCGGGCGTACCGATCCGGCCCATCGGGTGCAGCCCCGCCAGCCCGTCCAGCATTGCCTGATCCAGATTGTCGGTCAGCAGCGGGGTCTGGATGAACGCTGGCCCGACTGCATTGATGCGCACGCCCTTGGCCGCATATTCCATCGCCGCTGTCTTGGTCAGGCCCAGCAATGCGTGTTTGGACGCCACATAGGCCGAGGAATTGGCAAAGCCGACCGATCCCAGAATCGAGGCCATGTTGACGATCGCGCCACCGCCTGCGCGCTCCATCGCCGGTATCTGGTAGTGCATACCATAAAAGACACCGTCCAGATTGACTGCCATCACCTTGCGCCACGCGTCCAGCGGGTATTCGCCCACGGGGGCCTGTGCGCCGCCGATGCCCGCGTTGTTCACGGCCAGATGCAGCGCGCCGGTTTCGGCCTCGGCAAATCTGACCAAAGCGGCGTTTGCGTCCGCGTCGCTGACATCGGTGGCATGGCCCCATGCCGCGCCGCCCTGATCGATGATGCTGGCGGCCACCTTGTCACAGGCGGTCTGTTCAAGGTCCGAGACGACGACACGCGCCCCAAGTGCGGCGAGTTCGCGCGCCACGGCTTCGCCGATGCCGGATGCGGCCCCCGTCACGATGGCGGTCTTTCCTGCAAAATTGAACATTTCCGATCTCCTTTCGGCCCTGATGTCAGGGTTCTGGCTCCGGTCAGACTGACATGTAATGCGCAGCGAGACCTTGAGGTACCTCAAACCAGAGGGGAAATCACATCAGCGTTCGAAAAGGCCCCATGCCCTTTACCGGGCATGGGGCGCTGATTTCAGGGCAGCAATGTGCGCACGATCAACTCTGCGGCCTCTTCTGCGTTCATTCTGGTAGTGTCGATGGTGATCTGTGGTGCCTCTGGTGCCTCATAGGGCGAATCGATGCCGGTGAAGTTCTTGAGTTGCCCGGCCCGCGCTTTGGCATACAACCCTTTGACGTCGCGCTTCTCGGCCTCTTCCAGCGGCGTATCGATGAAGATCTCGATGAACTCGCCCGGTTGCATCATGCCGCGCACCATTTCGCGCTCGGACCGGAAGGGTGAGATGAAGGCCGTGATCACGATCAGCCCGGCATCGGTCATCAGCTTTGCTACCTCGCCCACGCGGCGGATGTTTTCGACGCGGTCGGCATCGGTAAAGCCCAGATCCTTGTTCAGTCCGTGACGAACATTGTCGCCATCCAGCAAAAAGGTGTGGCGGTTCATCCGTGCCAGTTTCTTTTCCACCAGATTGGCGATGGTCGATTTGCCCGAGCCCGACAACCCCGTCATCCACAGCACCATGGGTTGCTGGTTCTTCATGTCCGCATGATGGCTGCGCGAAATGTCGGTTGCCTGCCAGTGGATATTCTGCGCGCGCCGCAGCGCGAAATGGATCAGCCCCGCCCCAACCGTGCGGTTGGTCATCTTGTCGATCAGGATGAACCCGCCCAGATCGCGGCTTTCGGTGTAGGGGGCAAAGGGAATGTCGCGGTCGGTCGTGATGGTCGCGACACCAATGGCGTTGAGATCCAGCGTCTTGGCGGCCAGATGTTCCATTGTGTTGACATTGACCTGATATTTCGGCTGCGCAACCGTCGCGCTGACCGTCTGGGTGCCGATCTTCAGCCAATAGGCACGGCCCGCGACCATCTCGTCTTCGTCCATCCAGATGACAGTCGCTTCGAACTGGTCGGCCACTTCGACCGGGCTCTTGGCGGCGGCGATGACCTGCCCGCGCGAACAGTCGATCTCGTCACTCAGGCACAGGGTCACAGCCTGCCCGGCCACGGCGATGTCCTGATCGCCCTCCAGTGTGACGATCCGTGCCACGGTCGAGGTCTTGCCCGAAGGCAGCACGCGCACCTCGTCGCCCGGATGCACCTGCCCTGCGGCAATCGTGCCGGCAAAGCCGCGGAAATCCAGATTGGGGCGGTTGACCCATTGCACAGGCAGGCGGAAGGGTTTGCGCTGGTCTGCGCTCTGGTCCAACTCGACCGTTTCCAGATGCGCCAGCAGGGTCGGGCCATCATGCCATGCCATCGCGGCACTGGGGGTTGCGATATTGTCGCCCGCAAGCCCCGAGATGGGGATCGCCGTGAACTCGACAATCCCGATGGAGTCCGCGAATGCGCGATAATCGGCCACGATGCGGTCGAACACCGCGCGGTCATAGCCCACCAGATCCATCTTGTTCACGGCCAGCACGATATGCCGGATGCCGATCAGATGGGCCAGATAGCTGTGCCGCCGGGTCTGGGTCAGCACGCCCTTGCGCGCGTCAATCAGGATGACTGCCAGATCCGCCGTCGAGGCACCGGTCACCATGTTGCGGGTGTATTGCTCATGCCCCGGCGTGTCGGCCACGATGAACTTGCGCTTTTCCGTGGCAAAGAAGCGATAGGCCACGTCAATCGTGATGCCCTGTTCGCGTTCGGCGGCCAGACCATCGACCAGCAGGGCGAAATCGATATTCTCGCCCTGCGTGCCCATGCGCTTGCTGTCTGATTCCAGCGTGGCAAGCTGGTCTTCAAAGATCATCTTGCTGTCATACAAGAGCCGCCCGATCAGCGTGGATTTGCCATCATCCACCGACCCGCAGGTGATGAATCGCAGCATCGTCTTGTGCTGATGTGTCTCCAGATAGCTGTCGATATCTTCGGCAATCAGGGTGTCGGTTTTATAGATCTCGTTCATCAGAAATACCCTTCCTGCTTTTTCTTCTCCATCGACGCGGATTGATCGTGGTCAATCGCGCGTCCCTGCCGTTCCGATGTGGTGGTCAGCAGCATTTCCTGAATGATCTGTGGCAGCGTGGTGGCGCGGCTTTCCACCGCCCCGGTCAGCGGGTAACAGCCCAACGTGCGAAAGCGCACGGACCGCATGACGGGCTCCTCGCCCTTCAGCGGAAAACGGTCGTCATCGACCATCAACATCAGCCCGTCACGGATGACCGTGGGGCGCGCAGCGGCGTAATACAGTGGCACGATCTCGATGTTTTCCAGATGGATATATTGCCAGATATCCAGTTCGGTCCAGTTCGACAGCGGGAAAACCCGCATCGATTCGCCACGGGCCTTGCGGGCGTTATAGACGCGCCACAATTCCGGGCGCTGGGCCTTGGGGTCCCAGCGGTGGCTGGTCGTGCGAAAGCTGAAGATACGCTCTTTCGCGCGGCTTTTCTCTTCATCTCGGCGCGCACCACCAAAGGCAGCGTCAAAGCCGTGCAGGTCCAGTGCCTGTTTCAGCCCCTCGGTTTTCCACATATCCGTGTGCAGACTGCCATGTTCGAACGGATTGATGCCCTGACGGATGGCGTCGGGGTTCTGATGGACCAGCAATTGCATCCCCGCCTTGCGCGCCGCGCGGTCGCGCAGAGCATACATGTCGCGGAATTTCCACGTCGTATCGACATGCAGCAGCGGAAAGGGCGGCGGGGCGGGGTAGAACGCCTTTTTCGCCAGATGCAGCATGACGGCGCTGTCCTTGCCCACGGAATACAGCATGACAGGCATTTCGGCTTCGGACACCACCTCGCGCAGGATATGGATTGCCTCGGCCTCAAGCCGTTGCAGATGGGTCAGAGTGCGGATCGTCATAGGGCAGAATCCTTGTGCGTGAATCGGGCTTTGCCGGGGTTTACAGATGCGCTATGTTGGCGACACCACCCAAATGGGAGGTTTGGGGAAGAATGCTGACACCGCAAGACAGTTCGCTTCTCTTGACGATTGCGCAGGCCGGGGCCGAAGAGGATGGCTGGCCAGTGATGCTGCGTGCGCTGATGGGTGACATGCAGGCCAGCGATGCGCGCCTGTATCCGGGGGATCTGGTCTGGGGGCCTGACGGCGCCAAAACGGACCCGTTGCCAGGGGCGCTGGCGGGACTGCGTCTGCGCCGCGTCTACACAGGCGAGGAACTGGCCGAGCGGGCACTGACCCCTGACTTGCCGGGGGATCGGCGCGCGCTGGGCGTGCAGGGGCCGCATGGGGCGGTCTGGCTGGTGCTGCATCGCGCATCCGGGCTGTTTCGCGCGGCAGACTCGGCGCGGGTATCCGCACTGGTGCCGCATCTGGAGCAGGCGTTGCACATGGCGGCGCGTATGGAAGCTTTGCGCAGTCAGGCAGTGCAGGCGCGCCGCCTTGCGCGGCGGGTGGGTGTGGGGCAGGTGCGGTTCGGGGCGCGCGGCGAGATTGTCGCGGCGGATGAGGTCGCGCGCGATCTGCTGGCACGGGCAAATGCGGTCAGTCGCGGTGAGTTCGGACCGGGGGTGGTGGCGCTCGGGGCGGGGGTCGAGTTGGTGCGTCATGGGGATGAGGGGTATCTGCGCGCGACCGACATGGCGCTGCCCGCGCCCGAGATACTGGCGCAAGAGCTTGGGCTTGCGCTGCCCGAGGCCCGCCTTGCGCGCGCGCTCGGGCAGGGTGCGACACTACGCGACGCGGCGGCGATGCAGGGCGTGACGATCGAGACTGCGCGCTATTATTCCAAGCAGATATTTGCCAAGATCGGCGCACGCGGTCAGCCGGACCTGATCCGCCGCTTGTGGACAGGGGCTGTCATGTTAGCATGAGGGGGGCACTTGCGAGACGGTCGTGGTGGCTCAATGACACACCCTACGATGCTCGCGCGCACGATTTGCCGGAGCTCACACTGCGCGCCCCATCACATCGACAACGGGCCCGCCCGCAGCGCGCGCGTCTTCGTGGTCATGGGTCACCATCACGACCGGCAACCCGCGCGCGCGGGCGCGGTCGAAGACAAAACTGCGCATCTGGGCGCGCAATTCGGCGTCCAGCTTGGAAAACGGCTCGTCCAGCAGCAACCCGCGCGGGTCTGACAGCAGCGTGCGCATCAATGCGGCGCGCGCACGTTGCCCGCCCGACAGCGTGGCCGGGTCGCGCGGGCCCATACCGTCCAGTCCGGCCTCTCGAAGTGCGGCATCGATGGCGTCTGCGCGGTTGGTCACATTGCGCGCCAGACCAAAGCCCAGATTGCCCGCAACCGACAGATGCGGGAACAGGATGTCATCCTGAAACAGGATTCCCAGTCTGCGCGCATGAGTCGGCAGATGGGTAATATCGCGTCCGTCCAGA
>SKRW01000083.1 GCA_007118295.1 Paracoccaceae bacterium
GGAATTGATTGATCGCGAGCGTCGGATGATAGAGCGGCGCGTCAAGGCCGCAAAGTTTCCGGCAACCAAGAGCCTGGACAGCTTCGACTTCAAGGCGATCCCCAAGCTCAACAAGATGCAGGTGCTGGAACTGGCGCGCTGCGAATGGATCGACCGCCGCGAGAACGTCATTGCCCTCGGCCCGAGCGGCACGGCCAAAGCCGCGCCCGAAAGGCCCAAGCCGCCACCTGATCACACCTTGCAGAATTGGCCCACCGGGCCAATGCGCCATCGCACGCGCCAGCTATCTGGGGAGCGCACGCGCTATGGCGCTTGGCACCACAACACTGGCCTACTTTTGCACCGCCACCTGGCCGGTTTTGTCTCCGCCGTTGACATCTTGTCCGCAGTCGCGCTCGCCGCAACAGTGCTGTTCTGGCTATGAATTTCAATGAGTCCTGAACACTAGAGGTCTGTGTCTGTAAAGTGTCAATTCATCGCCGAGTCTCAAATTTGCAAAAGACAGAAATGATCTATTTCGAGAAATATTGCACCCATGTCGTTCCGTCGTCTGAGAATGTTTGCTATGAGACGCGCATCGAGCGTACGCCACATGCCTGAATCGGGGATTGTCTTGACCACTGCCAACCCAAGCCAACTGACCACCGAGCCAACGGCACAGCTCAGGTTGTTGGTTGTGGACGATCATTGCCTTTTGACCGAGACATTGAGAGATGCGTTCACCGCAAGTGAAGGTTTTGTGGTGGACACGGTCGTGAGTGTTGATGAGGCACAGGCCATGATTACCGATAATGGCCGCTACGACGTTGTTTTGCTGGATTATGATGTGCCTGGAATGGACGCATTGCGGGGATTGAGCCTTTTGATTGACCTCAATAAAGGCGGAGTTGTCCTGTTCTCGGGGATCGCAAACCGGATGGTTGTGGAGCGCGCGCTCGAAGCAGGCGCTAGTGGCTTCATTCCAAAGACACTCGCACTGAAAACCCTTGGCCATGCTGTGCGTCTGGTGGCGGATGGCGGCATGTATGTTCCTCCGAAATTCATGCTGCGCGCGTCGCAGGACGACAATCAGAATCTGGGCCTCAAGCCCCGTGAAATGCGTGTGCTTGGATTGCTTTGCGAGGGTATGCAGAACAAGGAAATAGGCCGCGAGCTGGGCATGGAAGAAACCATCGTCAAGATGGATGTGAAATCGATCTGCCGTAAACTTGGTGTGCGCAATAGAACACAAGCTGCGATTGCGGCGAACAAGAACGGAATGTGCTGACGGGGACGGTCACGATCGGGGTCCATGAGCAGAGTTGGGTGCGCAATGACAGTGGCCGTCGGTACTGGGAACTTGATCGACCGGACGACCGGCATGTTTGAGCATGCCTTCAGGAGTGCAGTCAGCGTCAGCGATCTGCCTGACATCGCGGATGCCCTGCGGGCAGTGATGGTGGACCTGGGCGCTGACGCCGTCCAGCCAGATTTCGTGACGATTCACTACGGCGGCACGCGCACAGGTGACGACGTCTGTCGGCGTGTCTCGGCCATGCTGTCTTCGGCGGCGGTGCATGGGGGGTCGTCATGCCGAGGTGTGATGACCGGACAGGGCGCGGCGACATCCACGGGCGGCGCGATCGGCGCATTTGCGATCTGGGATAAAAAGGGTTCATACGGCACAGCGCTTTCCCATCTGGGCCAGTCCCCTCGCGCTGCGGCCGCACGCGCGACGCGCGAAGCACTGGAGCGCGCGGGTCGTCCCGGTGAAGTTCCTGACCTGATCTGGCTGACCTCGGCTCCGGGCAAGGAAGAAGAGGTGCTGAACGGAATACGCGACTTTATTGGCGACTCTGCCCTGATCATAGGCGGAAGTTCGGCGGACAATGAGGTTGCCGGGGGGTGGTCACAGTTTACCCGCGACACCTATGCGACCGATTCCGTTGTGGTGTCGGTGCTGTTTCCGTCGGTCCCCTTTGGCTATGCATTCGAGAATGGCTATGCTCCGACTGATCGTCGGGGAACGATCACCGAGGCCAGCGGCCGTTCTGTCCGACAGATTGACGGGCGCCCGGCGGCGCAGGTCTATGCCGAGTGGACAGGCGGCAGGATCGACATGCCTGATGTTGACCGCCGCTCAATCCTGGCACCCGCTACCTTGTTTCCTCTGGGGCGATTGTCGCACCATCTGGACGGAATTCCGTTCCATCTTCTGGCGCACCCCGCTGTTGCGCATGCCGACGGCACGCTGGATTTTTTCGCCGATCTGAAGACAGGACAGGATGTCTGGCTGATGGAAGGCACCCAAGAAAGCCTTGTGAACAGAGCCGCGCGCATTGCCTCTCTCAGCCGCGAGCAACTGACGGGGGGCGACATCGGTGGGGCGCTGATGATCTATTGTGGCGGCTGCATGCTGGCGATCGAACATCGGATTGAAGAAGTTGCGCAGGGTGTCTCAGAGGCGCTTGACGGCGCGCCCTTTCTTGGCGTTTTCAGTTTCGGGGAGCAAGGCGAGACATTGAACGGCCGTTTCGAACACGGGAACCTCATGATCTCGTGCATCACTTTCGGTACAGATGCGCCTTTCTCCGCCGCTGGTGCGCACTACAGGTCCATATGAGCGACACCGAGCACCTTCTGTCCGCCCTCGCAGGGCGCGAGCGTGCTTTGCGACACGAAAGAATGGAGAATGCGCAGGCGTCAGCCCTTCTGCGCGTGATGGACGCTTTGCACGCCACCGACGGGGTGAATGGTGGCATCGTGCAGGCCCTTGCCATATGCCAACAGGCGACTGCGGCGGATATCGGGGTCCTTTTGCGCCAAGGCGATCACGGCTGCATGGATACCCTGCACGCCACCGACCTGGCCTTCGGTGCGCCGGTCTGGTCCGCTGAGCAGGGTGCACTGTCCGTCGCGCGACGAGTCAGTACAATGGGGCAGGCCCAGTTTCTTGCGGGCCTTCCGGTTGAAGCGCAGACCTTCGGTTCATTGCTGTCTGTTCCAGTGGTTGTTCCTGACGAACCGCTCATGGCAATCGCGCTGCTTGCGCGGCGGGAGTCCTGCTTTTCGCGTTTTGACTTGGCGTTGATGCGACGGGTCGCGACTGTTTTCGAGCGCGCATTCGACAGGCACCGTCTGGCGCACCGCGCAACTGTGCTGTCTGGCATACTGGGTGCCGAGACCGCAGAGACGGACGCGAAACCAGCATTCCTTGATCCGTCCTTCTCTGCCCTCAGCCAGGTATTCTCACATGTCACGGACTGGCAGGGCGCGATCGTCGAGATCACGAATACCCTTCTGAGCGCTCGCAGTGGTGCCATCGACGCTGCGATCAACGATGCCCTGTGCCGCACCGGTACTCTGGCCGGTTCAGATCGCACCTATGTCTTTCGGTTGCGATCTCCAGATCGTATCGACAACACGCATGAATGGGCAGCACACGGGATCGATCCGATGATCGACGCGTTGCAAGACATGCCCGCCGATATCCTGAACGAATGGCGCCCGCAACTGCAGCGTGGCGAAGCGGTGAGCATCCCCGATGTAGACGCATTGCCAGACACCTCGCAGGTGCGCGACATCCTGCAGATGCAGGGAATCCGTTCGCTTCTGGCCGTGCCGATGTTGCGCGATGGCCAACTGACCGGTTTCGTGGGCTACGATGCGGTGCGCAGGCATCGGACGTTCCTGCAGGTCGAGATCCAGTTGCTTCAGGCCGTTTCCAACGCCATCGGGGTTGTTCTGGAACGCGCGAAGGCCGAAGCCGACGCCGAGCAAGCGCACGAGCAGTTGCAGCACGAGCGCAACCGCCTCAACGCGACACTGTCCGCGATCCCGGACCTGTTGCTGGAACTGGATTCAGATGCGAAGTTCACCGGCTTCAGCGCGGGTGCACGGCTTTCTCCGGCAATTGCACGCGACGTGATGATCGGACGAACCCCGGAAGAGATCTTTCCTCCGCATCTGGCGAGTACTCTAAGAACTGTTCTGAAAGACGTCGATCGGGCTGGCTATTCCTCGGGGCATGAATACGAAATGGAGATGGACGGCACGCCCCGTTGGTTCGAGGTGACTGCCGCCGCCAAGACCAATCAGTCCGAACCGGACGGCTATGTCCTTCTTGTCCACGAAACCACCGAAGCGCGCTTGCAGCAACGCCAGATCCGGCGCCTTGGCCGGATTGCCGAACTGACGTCCAATCTGGTGATCGTCACTGATATCGAGGGCCGGATCAATTGGGTCAATCCTGCATTCGAGGCCCGCAGTGGCTGGCGATTGCCTGAAATTCTGGGCAAGAAGCCGGGCGAATTTCTGCAAGGGCCACGCACCAATCCCACCGCAGTCAGGCGCATCCGCGAGGCGCTTCACAAGGGCACCCCGGTGCAGGCTGAATTGCTGAATGTCACGCGTTCGGGCGAAGAATACTGGATCCGCAAGGATATCCAGCCCCTGACCGACGAGGATGGCGCGCTGGATGGTTTTGTTTCGGTTCAGACGGATATCACAGCGCTGAAAAAATCACACCAGCAGGCACAGCGGGTGCGCGCGATGGCAATGGACGCGTCCAGCGACGGCATCGCGATAATCGGTCCGGAACAGACATACATCTATATGAACCCGGCGCATCGCGCATTGTTCGGCATAGGCGTGGACGAGGATATCTCGAAGCTGAGCTGGTCCGACCTTGCCAAACCCGAGCATATCAGCCAGTTCATAAGCGAAAGCTGGGAGAGTTTCGAGTCAACCGGGTCATGGCAGGGTGAATGGGTCGGGCTGCACCGCTCAGGCAACAGCATCGATCTGGAAGTCACGCTGACACGGACTGAACAGGGTGGAATTCTGTGTATCGCCCGCGACATTTCTGAGCGGCGGAAAATCGAGGCCGAACAAACCAGAATTCGGGAAGAGCTTCAGATTGCGCAACGCCGCGAGACGATTGCACATCTTGCCTCGGGGGTCGCGCATGACCTCAACAATCTTGTGGCCGTCGTATCGGGAACGGTCTCGTTGTTGCGGAACCAATGCGAGCACGAGCAGAAGATCTGCGCAAGTCTTGACCGGATCGAACGGGCCATGCGTGTCGCGGGCGACCTTGTCGGTGGGCTGGGCCAACTGGGCAGGAAAGACGCGCCGCGTCATCGCCTTGAACTGTGCCAGATATTGCGCGAAGGCGTCGAACTGTTGGGTTCGGCGCGTATCCAGCAACATGCCGTCCGCGTCTTGCTCTCTGATACACAAGTCCAATTCCGGGCGAACCGCACCGATGTCCTTCAAGTCATTCTCAACCTCGCTTTGAACGCGTGCGAGGCCGATGGTGACCAGCCTGTAAGCGTTACACTGGAGGTCTTGCCTGACATCGCTCTGTCGCGGCAACCTGATATCGGCAGGTACGATGCCAGCATCGGCTATGCCGCGTTCCGTGTTTCCGACACCGGTTTCGGCGTGAATCAGGATATCCGTGATCGCCTGTTTGATCGATATTTCACAACGAAGGGAGACGCAGGGACCGGAATGGGCCTTACAATCGTGGCAACCATCGTGAACAACAATAATGCCGCGCTCTGGTTTGAAAGCACCCCCGGCGACGGCACGTCCGTCACTGTTGCATGGCCGGTTGATTCCCCTGCGGATGCGGTTGCTGTCAGTGCCGGTGCAACCGACCCGGCCAAGACAACGCTTGAGGGACATAGGATTCTGGTTGTTGATGATGTCGCGGATGTTGCCGACGTGTTGTCGGAAATGCTCGAGACAGACGGTGCCATCGCGGTCTCGGTTCCTGATCCGCGAGAGGCGCTGGATGCCCTCAAGGAAAACCCCGGTCTGTGGTCGCTGTTGGTTACGGATTTCGACATGCCAAAAATAAGTGGCGCTGACCTTGCGCGCGCCGCATCGCAACTTGACCCGCCAGTGCCGACACTGCTGGTCACCGCCTTGCCCGAGAACAAGAGCTGGGAGCGAGGCTTGTTCAAAGGCATCCTGTCCAAGCCGGTGGAAGCCCGCCGCTTGATCGAGGCTGCGCGCGCGACCCTGTCCAACACCTGACCTGTTCGGGATAAGCTTTCCGGGGTACGCGGAAAACCACTGCGGTCGGGTTTCACTCTGGTGCTGCGCGTCCGATGGGCCTGCATTTTTCCGAAACGACAGTTTCAGGAGTTAGTCACGCGGCCATTCGGGTGACCCATCGCGCCAAAGCACAAACACTTCAACTGTGAGCGTATTTCTTTTTGATTATACGTGATCGCATGTTGTGAAATGGAAACTTTAGAGAGTTCAGAATCTACTATGCGCACGCGCACAGTCGATCACGATCAGATAGCCTGTTCATTCAAGCTTAGCTGTAATCTGGTGTTTAACAATATGCACAATCTTCACCGCAAAATTGCCGATGTCGGTCTATCGCGGTTGCAGAGTGGCCGTTGGCCAGACGGCGACATCTCGCAGAATGGCGCGTGCCCTGATCTTGGCGGGCGATTTGCCGTTCCGGGGTGGTGGTTGCTTCCTTCGGCGCTGATTGGCCTGATACTTTGGGGCATGATCTTCTACACCGTCTTTGGCTGGCTGTCCGGATGAACAATCAGCTTCTGGGGCTGATCTTTCAATCCGGTAACACCCTTGTCCGCAGATCGGCGTACGCCAAGAGCCGAGAACAGTTTCGCGCTTCTCTGCGCGACTCGGAGGTTCAGTTCAAAGGCGCCTCTATTCTTGAATTGGAGACCCATGATGCAGATCCTGCGCAAGCAGACACAAGGCCACATAGGCGCGCATTTCGGCGTGTTCCTTGCTGATGCTGCTGCGCCACTGCGTGGCCATCCTGAGGCCAGGCTTGAATCGCGTCTGTTCTCAAAAGCGACCGATTGCGCCAGAGCGACATCGCTTGCCGATGCGCGCGTTCTGATTGTGGGGTTTTCCGCAGGCCAACTGCCCGGACTGCGCAGATCACTTCAAAGGAGCGGCGTCAGAGAGATCGTTGCAACCCCGAGTGTTCAGAAACTTCAGATAGTCTCCGAGATGCAGAACGCGTACTCGCACATCGTGGTAAACTTCGATGCATTCGAGAGTACTGAAAGTGGCGTAGATGCGCTTTTCACATTTCGTATGCAGGTGTCTGGCTTCGTTGTCATCTTGTGCTCGGCCTTCGCATCGGGTGACGATTTCGGTACCGAAAGGGCCGCCATTTGCGACGCAACCCTACGCGTGCCGGTTTCGGAACACAGATTGCGCGCAGGACTTATTGCCGGGACTGAAAACCATGCTGATCGGCGCAGTGGGTATCGCAAGAACACGCTGTCGTAGCGCAAGGAACTCGGAGAGCCTGTTCCTCGGGTGCCGGTGCGCGCCCATGCCGATGGCGCGAGAATATCCGTGACATATGTGATCCGATAGCCGCATCACAGGTATGACGATCAGAAACATGGAGCGAAAACAAGATCTTGAACGGAACTTTACTTTGCACTGCTACCTGTCACGCAAGGCTGTGGTCAGTGATGTGCCCGCGTCCGTAGCACTTCTGCATTTCTCGAACAATTTTGAAGAATAATCTGTATTGGGAAAAATCAAGTATCCACCCATCGCATGCACTACAGATATCCGGCTGGAAACCCAACCAGAACTGAGTCCATGCTTGATGAAGTCGACAAGACAAAAATCTACGCTCGGAAAAGCCTCGCACATCGCGAGAAGTTGGCGTTTCTGAATCTTCAGATCCGAGCCCCGAATACTCGCATACCGCCCCCTGCCTTCGAAAATGGCCTCGAAGGCTGCAGCATCAATCAGGACAGTTCCAACCAGGTTCTGCTGCAGCGAACCCGACGCTGTTGCGATCGCCGAAATCTTTTCAACATAACCGGACGGCAA
>SKRW01000048.1 GCA_007118295.1 Paracoccaceae bacterium
CCATCGGCAGAGATCAGCGTGACCACCTCGCCCTGTGCCTCGATCCCGCTCAGGGCGCGGGTCAGCCAAGGGGTCAGTTCATCGCCGACCCAGAAGATCAGATCCGCCTCGGCAAGCGCGCGGGCCTGCGTGGGGCGCAACTGAAAGGAATGCGGGTCGCCGCCCCGGTCCAGCAGCAGATCGGCTTGTCCCTGTTCGCCCAGCACCATCGACACCAGTGCATGCGTCACCGGGAAATCGGTCACCACTTTCAGGTCATGGGCCGCAAGTGGCATTCCAAACATGGCGCAAGCCAGTGCAATCGAGTAGCGCATCGCATCCTCCTTGTGTTACATCATTCCGAGACATATCTGATGTTATATCATAACAGTCAAGGCATCGCGCATGACAAATCACGCAAATCCCTCTGGCTTTTGCTGCCCCGGCCATAGCGGTGCGGCATCTGCACATGCGATTCTGGCACAGGCCGAACACCGCGCAAAAGCGCGCGGGCTGCGCCTGACGCCGGTGCGCCGCCGCACGCTGGAGATCCTGCTGGACGCACATGGCGCACTGGGAGCCTATGAGGTGCTGGAGCGTCTGGCTGCCGAGGGGTTTGGCACCCAACCGCCGGTTGCCTATCGCGCTCTGAATTTTCTGGTCGAACATGGGCTGGCCCACCGTATCCGGCGGCTCAATGCTTTTACCGCCTGCACGCACCCGTCCGAGGAACACCGCGCCGCGTTTCTGATCTGCGCGCGCTGTGACAGCGTGACCGAGGCCGCCGCTGCAGACCTGACCCACGCCCTGAGCAAGGCTGCCGAGGCTGCGGGCTTTCAACTGGACCGCGCCACGATCGAGGCCGTGGGCCTGTGCCGCGCCTGCATCGGGGCCACCGGATGAGCCTGATCACAACCAAGGGTCTGGGCGTGCGCTATGGCGGGCGGCATGTGCTGCACGGGATAGATTTCTCGATAGACCGGGGCGAGATCGTGACCATTGTCGGCCCCAACGGTTCGGGCAAGACCAGCTTTCTGCGCGCACTTCTGGGGGTCGTGGCACCGGAACAGGGGCAGGTGACCCGCGCACCGGGGCTGCGGCTGGGCTATGTGCCCCAGCGGCTGCATATCGACCCCGGCCTGCCGCTGCCGGTCGCGCGTTTTCTGTCCTTGCCGGTGCGTGCGCCTGCCGCCGCGATCAAGATGGTGCTGCAGCGCGTGGGCGTGGGGGATGTGGCGCGCCAGAACATGGCGACGCTGTCGGGCGGGCAGTTTCAGCGGGTGCTGCTGGCGCGCGCACTGTTGTCGCAACCGGACATCCTGATGCTGGACGAACCGACCGCCGGGCTGGACCAGCCCGGTGTCGCCAGTTTCTACCGCCTGATCGAAGATGTTCGCCGCGAAACGGGCTGCGCCGTGCTGTCGGTCAGCCATGATCTGCATGTGGTGATGTCGGCCTCGGACCGGGTGGTGTGCATCAATGGCCATATCTGCTGTGAGGGCACACCGCAGGTGGTGCGCGCTGCACCCGAATACCGCGCGCTGTTCGGTCTTGGCACCGGGGGGGCGCTGGCGCTTTATCAGCACCAGCATGACCATGATCACGACCATGATCACGACCATTCGGAGCACGTGGATGCTGGATGATTTCATGACGCGCGCCCTGCTGGCAGGGCTGGCGGTCGCTGTCGCTGCGGCCCCGCTGGGGTGTTTCGTGGTTTGGCGGCGGATGGCCTATTTTGGTGATGCAACGGCACATGCCGCGATTCTGGGTGTGGCGCTGGCGCTGGGGTTCCAGATCAGCATTTTCATCGGCACGCTGGTGGTTGCGCTGATGATGGCGATGATCGTTTCGGTTCTGGCGGGGCGCGGCTGGGCGATGGACACAACGCTGGGTGTGCTGGCCCATTCGGCGCTGGCCTTTGGTCTGGTTGCCGTGTCGTTCCTGCCTGCCGTGCGGGTGGACCTGACGGCTTACCTGTTTGGCGATATTCTGGCCGTGTCGCGCTTTGATCTGGGCGTGATCGCGGGCGGGGCGCTGCTGGTGCTGGGGCTGATCCTGTGGCGCTGGTCGGCATTGCTGACCGCGACCCTGAGCGAAGATCTGGCCCATGCCTCGGGGATCGACCCGGCGCGTGAACGGATGGTGCTGACCCTCGCGCTGGCGGTGGTAGTGGCTGTCGCGCTCAAGATCGTGGGCGCGCTGTTGATCGCGGCACTGTTGATCATCCCGGCGGCGGCGGCGCGCAACCTTGCGCGGGGGCCAGAGGCAATGGCCTTTGCGGCTGCACTGATCGGGGGGGTGTCGGTCTGGGGGGGCTTGCAATTGTCACTGATGCAGGACACGCCCTCGGGGCCGTCCATCGTGGTATTTGCCGCCGGGATTTTCCTGATCACCACATTGGGGGCCGGGTTGGTGCAACGGATTCTGGAACGCTGATCCGAAGGCGTCGATGCCGGGTGTCGCACCTGTGTCGCATCTGGCAAGGCTGCTGGACCAGTGCCGCAAGGTTGCTTGCGCTGCGCCTCTCGCTTTATCCGCCGAAATGCAGGGCTATCGGCCTTTGATCCGCACCCAGCAGAAACAACGCATCCTCGCTGATGGCGGCAACGGTCGCGTCATCCACCCGGTCCCCCTGCACGACGCGCAGGATACGCCCATCGGGCAGGCGCACCAGCGCGTGATATCCGCCCGGTTGCCGCACGATTGCAATCAGGGATAGCTCTGACAGGTTGATGGCTCCGACCTCGGTTGCCACGTCCTGCACGCTGCGTCCCGGCGGCAGGGTGTAATTGCGCGCGGCTTCGCGGTCGAGGCTGAGCGGCAGGGGATCAAACGCATGGGCCAGCACCGGGCGCTGGCCCATCTCGACGGGATTGCCGACATCAGTGGGGGGCGCTGGTGCGGTTTGCGCGATGTCATGCGGGGGTGCGGGCCGGTCGGCTGCAGGATGATCCGGGGGGGCAGGTGCGCAGAACCGGCTATCCTGTGCGCAATGGTCCATCAACTCGCTCGCCACGAACAGCCCGCCAAGGCTCAGCCCGATGCCGAGCGCCAGTGTGACCAGATGTCTGGGCTTGCGCGCGGTGGCGGGGGGCAGAGGGCGCAGCATGTCGGGTAAATCGGGGGCAACACGCGGTGCAGTGCGTGGCCGCGCGCGTCTGTTCAGAGGGGGAAGCGCATTGTGCATCAGGTCAGTCCCGCTGTGCCAAAACCACTATAGCGCCACGGTAGCGATGATGCATTGCGAAAGATTGAATGGCGGATGCGCCCGAGATGCGGGGCTGGAGCCGTGCGGAAGAGGACGCCCGCTTCTGTCGCGCAGGCGCGCGCTTCAATACCCGCGATCGCGTGCGACCGCGTGCAGCAAGGGCTGGCCAGCCTCGACCCGCGCGATATTGCGCGCGATCACACGCGATGCGCTGGCGGCGCGTGTCGCAGCGGCGATATGCGGGGTGACGGTCACGCGGGGATGGTGCCAGAACGGGTGCGCAGCGGGCAGGGGTTCGGTGCGGAACACATCCAGCGTGGCATGACCGACCTGACCGCTCTCCAGCGCGGCCAGTAGGGCGTCATCGTCAATCAGCGTGCCGCGTCCTGGGTTGATGATCCGCGCGCCGTGCGGCAACAGCGCCAGGTTGCCTTGATCAAGAATATTCTCGGTGCGGGGCGTTTGTGGCAGAAGGGTTACAAGAATTTCAGTGCCTTGCAGGATGTCCTTCAACCCCTCATCGCCATGCACGCAGGTGATCCCGGCAAGGGTCTTGGGCCGGCGCGACCAGCCCCACACCTGAAAGCCAAGCGCGACAAGCGCCTCGGCGCAAGCCTGCCCCAATGCGCCCAGCCCCAGCAGCCCGACGCGTCGCTCTGACGCCAGCGGCGGTGCATCCGCCACCCATGTGCCCGGTGGTGCGCCGATATGCGCATCCATTCCCAGATGGTAGCGCAGCACATGGCCACAGACATATTCGACCATGCCTTGTGTCAGGGACGGGTCCACCATGCGCGCAAGCGGTTGGGTCAGCGTCGGGTTCGACACGATCCGCTCGACCCCCGCCCAAAGCGACAGCACCGCCTTCGTGCGTGTATAGGGCGCGAAATCCTGCAACGGGCTGGCGGGCGCGTAGATGATGTAATCAACCGATCCGGGCGGCGCGTCGGTGGCAATGGTCGCATCCAGCCCTTCGGCGGCAAGGGCATCGGTCAGGGGCGCGCGGTATTCATCCAGCGCACCCTGGCCTGCGGCAAAGAGAAGGGTCAGGCTCATGATGGCAACCGTGCGCGGTGAATATGGGCCGATTGCACCAGCCCGAAGCCCACCATCAGAACGATCATCGCGGACCCGCCATACGAGACCAGCGGCAACGGCACGCCCACCACGGGCGCAAGCCCCATCACCATCGCCATGTTGACGGCGAAATACAGAAAGAAGGTTCCCGTGATGCCCAGCGTCACCAATGCGCCAAACCGGTTGGTGGTGTTGAAAGCCGACAGCAGGCACACCCCCATCACCAGCATATAGAGCAGCAGCAGCGATGACGCCCCGACAAAGCCGAATTCCTCGGCCAGGGTCGTAAAGATGAAATCCGTGTGCTTTTCGGGCAGGAAGTTCAGCCGCGCCTGCGTGCCTTCCATGAAACCACGCCCCGACCAGCCACCAGATCCCAGCGCGATCATCGACTGGTTGATGTGATAGCCCGCGCCCAGCGGGTCGAGTGTGGGGTCCATGAACGCATCGATCCGGCGATACTGATAATCCTTCAGGATCTGCCATTCGGTCCCGCGCGATTGAAGCACAGTGGTCACGACGCCCACGCCCGCCGCGATCAGCGCCGCGAAATACCCCCAATGCACCCCGGCGGCAAAGATCACGACCCCGCCCCCCAGTGCGATCAGCAGGGCCGTGCCCAGATCCGGCTGGCGCAGCACCAGCGCCGCCGGAACCAGTGCGATCACCGCTGCAAGTGCAACCCAGAGCGGGCGCGAAACTTTTTTCAGGTCCAGCAGGTCATAATAGGCGGCCAGCGCCATGATGGTGGTGATCTTGGCCAGTTCCGAGGGCTGCAGCCGCATCGGGCCGATTTCCAGCCAGCGTTTCGCACCCATGCCAACTGATCCGAAAAACTCGACCCCCAGCAGCAGCAGGATGGTCAACCCATAGGCCAGACCCGCGACCGACCGCCAGAACCACAACGGCACGAAGGCGATGAAGAACATGATCACCAGCCCGGCAGCAAAGCGTTTCATCTGCGGCTCGGCCCAGGGCTGCGCACTGCCGCCCGCAACCGAATACAGCATGATGAAGCCATAACAGGCGACCGCGATCAGTAGCGCGACCAGTGGCCAGTTGAGATAGAGCACCTTGGCCAGCCCGGCGGGCATGCGTTTGGTGTTGTATTCGAGATAGCTCATGCGCGGCTGACCCTCAGCGCCTCGGGGGTGCGCAGCCGTTCTTCCAGATCCAGTTGCTCGGCGCGGATGCGGTTACGCTGTGGTGACGGGTAGGCCGATAGCGGCGGCACGCCGCCATTGAGGGCCGCAAGCGTGATGTCGCGGCCCACAGGTGCAGCCGCAGAAGAGCCCCCGCCGCCATGCTCGACCACAATCGCCACGGCAATGCGCGGGTCGTCATAGGGGGCGAAATCAACAAACAGCGCGTGATTGCGCCGGTTCCATGGCAGGTCTTCCTGCCGCCGGATGCCTGCTTCGCGTTCGGCGCGGGTGATCGAAAAGACCTGACTGGTGCCGGTCTTGCCCGCCATCAACTGCCCGTCGGCCACCACGCGCGAGGAATAGGCCGTGCCGCGCCGGTCATTGACAGTCTCGACCATGCCGCGCCGGATCAAGCGCAGCCATTCGGGGCGCAGATCAAGGCTTGCGCTCTCGCGTTCGGCACGGTCGATCGGATCGCGCAGCAGGCGTGGCAGGATCGCCTTGTTCGTGGCCAGCCGTGCCGTCATGACGGCCAATTGCAGCGGCGAGGCCAGCACGAAACCCTGCCCGATGGACGCGTTCACCGTGTCCCCGATGCGCCAGTCGGAATTGCGGTTGCGTTGTTTCCATTCCCGAGTCGGGTTCAACCCGGCCGAGACAGACGTAATGGGCAGCTCATAGCGGATGCCAAGCCCCAGCCGCGTGGACATCTCGTTGATCTTGTCGATCCCGCAGCGTTGCGCCATCTCGTACATGTAGACATCACAGCTTTCCGACAGCGCGGATACAAGCCCTACGCGGCCATGCCCGCCACGCTTCCAGCAATGAAAGCGGTTGCCGGACACATCCATATGGCCGGGGCAAAAAACGCGTTCCTGCCCATCGGTGACACCGGCTTCCAGTGCGGCCAACGCCGTCACCATCTTGAAGGTCGATCCTGGTGGATACAGCCCCTGTACGGTCTTGTTCACCAGCGGGCGGAAGTCATTGTCCAGCAGCCCGCGGAAGGCGGTCGAGGAGATTCCGCGCACAAACAGGTTGGGATCGAAACTCGGCCCCGAGGCGAGCGCCAGAATATCGCCATTGGTGGCATCCAGCACCACGGCGGCGGCACTTAGCCCGTGCAGCCGTTCGATGGCGTAATTCTGAAGCTTCGCATCGATTGTCAGATGCAGGTTGCCGCCGGGTGTCCCTTCGACCCGGTCGAGTTCGCGCATGACGCGGCCCACGGCGTTCACCTCGACCCGTTGCGAGCCTGCGCGCCCGCGCAGTTGGTCTTCCTGCATCCGTTCGACGCCGCTCTTGCCGATCTGGAAGCGCGGTATCAGCAGCACCGGGTCGGGCGCTTCAAGGGCTTCGAGGTCGCGCTCGGAAACCGGGCCGACATAGCCCACCACATGCGCCATGTCCTCATATAGCGGGTAGTAGCGCGACAGGCCCATTTCCGGTGTGACACCGGGCAGGGCAGGCGCATTCGAGGCGACACGGCTGATCTCTTCCCAGCTTAGCCGTTCGGCCACGGTGACCGGCACAAAGGGGCGGTTGCGCAGCATGTCGCGGCGCGCGCGTTCTATGTCATCGTCGCTCAGCCGGATCAGTTGGGCCAGCCGCGACAGGACGAGATCGATATCGCCCGCGTCGTCGCGCTTCATCACGACGCGGTAATTCTGTTCATTTCCCGCGATCAGAACGCCTTTGCGGTCAAAGATCAAACCGCGCGTGGGCGGCAGAAGCCGCAGATTGATGCGGTTTTCTTCTGCCAGCAGGTGGAATTGCTCGGCCTGATTCAGTTGCATGTCGCGCAAGCGCCACATCAGCGAGCCCGCGACGCCCAGTTGCACCCCGCCCAGCAGCAGCGCGCGACGGCTTATCATGCGCTGGCTGAATTCCTTTTCCCGCTCGGTCCGTTTCACAGCCGCTGCCCCAATGCATCCACTTCGCCGGTTGCCGGTTTGCGCAAGCCAAACACATAGTGCGATGTTGCCACCACCAGCGGATATGCAAGCACAGTGGCCAGAAATTGCAGAAAGCTCAAGTCAAGCGGCGCCTGCGGGACCATCACAATCGCGAGGACCGCGCGATTTGCAAGAAACATCACCAGCATCAGCCCCACGACCTGCAGATACTCCATCCAGAACGCATTGTCGCGAAACCACTCGACCCGGGTCCGCAGCCATTCGCTGGCCAGCAGGACTGTCACGGCCCATAATCCCGGCGGGCGCAGCATCAGGATATCCTCGATGAAGAAATAGACAGCGATCACGGGGGCCGGCAACAGATCGGGTCGGCGCACGACCCAGGCAAGCGTCAGGCACAGCAACAGGTCGGGCGGGGGGAAATCCTGCAGTCGCAGCCCCTGTTGCAGATCATTCGTGCCATCCAGATCAAGCCCGGTGCCGACACCATAGCCACCCAGCGGCAGCAGGCGGTAAAACGTCACCAGTGCCGCAAGCCCCAGAAAGAGCGCGACATAGACCAGCCGTTTTGTCTGTCGCCGCTCAACCATCGCCCGGTGGTCCTTCGTCGGGCAGCACTTCGGCCTGACCGTCCCTGCCCTGTTCGTCCCCGCCTTGTTCGTCACCGGCCAGGTCATCGACAGTAAGCCGGGGCGTGATCAGCCCGCCAGTGTCGGTGATCCGTTCCATCGGGCGCGAACGCAGGACGCGCAGAAACTCCAGCCGCCCGTAATCTGCGGCTATCCGCACCCGCAGCCGACGGTCGCGGGTCATCACCACCTCGCCCACCAGCAGTCCCGCCGGGAACACCCCGCCATCATCCGAACTGATGACCCGGTCGCCGGGTCGCAGATCGTCGGGGGCCTCGATGAATTCGAGGATGGGAAAGGGCGTCGTGTCGCCGATCAGCATCGCGCGCTGTCCCGACGGCTGGATCACCACCGGCAGCGCGCTGGTCGTATCGGTAAGCAGAACGACGCGCGCGGTCCGGGTGCCCACACCCGCGATACGCCCCGCCAGCCCCAGCCCGTCCATGACCGCCCAGCCATCTTGCACGCCGTCGCGCGCACCCACATTCAGCAAGACCGACTTGCGAAACGGAGATCCGCTATCGGCCATGACAACGCCGGTCACATGCGTCAATTGCGGGTCCAGCCGCACCTGATTGAGGTCGAGTAATTGCGCATTGCGCTGCTCAAGCTGCAACGCGGCCTCGCGCCATGCACGCATCTGTTGCAACTCGCGTCGAAGTTCCTGATTCTGTTCAACAATGCGCGCGTAAGAGCGGAAATTCTCGGCCATGGCCACAACACGGGCCACAGGGCGCATTGCCCAGTCGAACGAGGGCACGACCCGGTCGATCACGGCCATGCGGAACTGTTCAACCCGCGGGCTGTCGATCCGCCAGATCAGAAAGGTCAACAGCAGCAATACCACCATCACACCGACCAGCACGCGCCGGACGGGGCGGATGAAATCCTGATCTTGCCGTGGATTGCTGGCCAAGCCTCACACCCTGCCGGTTGCTGCGTCAGCTCTCGTAATCAATCGCGTGGCGCAGTTGTTTCTCGTATTCCAGCGCCTTGCCGGTGCCGATGGCCACACAATGCAGCGCTTCATCCGCCACCGAAATCGACAGACCTGTCTGTTCGCGCAGCGCCAGATCCAGTTCGCCCAGAAGCGCGCCGCCCCCGGTCAGCATCACGCCCCGGTCCACGATATCCGCTGCCAAATCGGGCGGGGTGGTTTCCAGCGCGATCATCACTGCTTCGCAGATGGTGGTCACGGTTTCGGCCAGCGCCTCGGCCACTTGCGCCTGTGTGATTTCGGCCTCTTTGGGGACACCGTTCAGCAGGTCGCGCCCGCGCACCAGCATCGATTTGCCGCGCCCGTCATCGGGCATGCGGGCCGTGCCAATGGCGCATTTGATCTTTTCGGCAGTCGACTCGCCGATCAGCAAGTTCTGATTGCGCCGCAGAAAGCTGACAATCGCCTCGTCCATCCGGTCACCGCCTACGCGGACCGAGCGGGCATAGACGATATCGCCAAGGCTGAGCACGGCAACTTCGGTCGTGCCGCCGCCGATATCGACCACCATCGACCCGGTCGGGTCGGTGATCGGCATGCCCGCGCCGATGGCCGCCGCGATGGGTTCCGAAATCAGCCCTGCGCGCCGCGCGCCGGCCGACAGAACCGACTGGCGGATCGCGCGCTTCTCGACCGGGGTCGCGCCATAGGGCACGCAGACGATGACCTTGGGCTTGGAAAAGATCGTGTTGCGATGCACCTTGCGGATGAAATGCTTGATCATTTCCTCGGCCACGTCGAAATCCGCGATCACGCCGTCGCGCATCGGGCGGATCGCCTCGATGCTGCCCGGCGTTCGCCCCAGCATGAGTTTCGCATCCTCGCCCACCGCCAGCACGGCCTTGCGCCCGTCCTTCGAGTGATAGGCCACGACCGAGGGTTCATTCAGGATGATCCCGCGCCCTTTGACATAGACAAGAGTATTGGCTGTGCCGAGGTCAATGGCCATGTCGGAAGAGAACAGGCTGGGAAAGAAATTCATGGGGGTTCCAGTGCTCACAAAGGTATCAGCGCCCACGGAAGGGGCGCTTGCGTACCGCGTCTTATAGGGCGGGCCATGGGGCGTGGTAAAGGGGGGGCAAAACCGCGATGGGCGGGAAATGGCCCCGAGTGCGCAAGTTTACGTGACTCTCGCGCTGTCGGCGCGTGCCATGTGTGATGGTCGTCAGTCCGTTGCGGATTGCGACGATGCACGGATCTTCCAGTGGTCGCGAGCGCGCTTTCGCTGCACTATGGCGCAGCATACGGGGCCGCCGCCACTGCAGCAACAACATCTTCGCGCCTGATATAGTCACCGCGCCAGATACCGCCGATGGTGACAACCCAGATGCCGTAGCGTTCGTGGATCTGCCCGTGCGGATCGGGGCGATCATGTGCTGGGTGCCAGATCGATGCACTGAACGTTGAGAACAGAGGGCCATTCCGGGCCTCGGTCGTCGTGTCTGGTGTGGTCCGCGTCGGTTCGCGGTTCGGTCTTGCGGTCGTGCTGTCTACGGGGGCTTTGGGCATCTGCTCTCTCGCTGTCGGTGACGTTCAACTGGCGGCAATGTCAGGCGCCAGCGGGGCCGTCTGGGTCAAGCTCGCCACCTGTCAACCGACCGCGCCCGCGAACCACCTGCCGAACCGGCAGGCTGACCAGGGTCAGGCTGCGGCACGGAAGTGGTCAGTGGGGCAAAGTCCGGACAGGTCGCGCAGCCCCTGTTTCAGCCGCCAACGCGGATACCGGACAGGTTGCCCATGACGCCAAAGGCGGTCAGCAACCACAGGATGACGGCGATCACGATAACGGCGTTCAGGATGGATTTGATCTTGCGGTCCATCGGAATGTAGGTGTTCACGAGCCACAGCAGAACACCGACCACGATAAGCGTGATGATCAGATTGAGAAGAGGCATGTCGTATTTCCTTGCATGAGTGGGCGTTCGCATGTCCAGTGTGCCTATCCGGGCAGCAACTGGGTCATGCGCTGGTCTTGACGCTTGCTGAAACCCTACAGCCCCGGACCGGCCAAGATACTAATCGGTGTTAGCATGGCCCCTGCGCATCGTGGTTTGATATGCCTGTAGCGGCCGCGTGCTGATCTGTATCAGCGGCGCGCGCCGTGATCTGGTCTATGGTGTTTGAAAATGGGGAACGATCCTGTTCCTAGGGGCCGCGCGCGCAGCCGGGGCACGCAATGCCCAGTTCCAGAAAAGGGACGAGTCAATGTCCAGAATGGATTATCTCCGTCAGGGTGGAACCCCGTTTGATGGGTTTCTCTACGCCGATCTTGGTCAGGACCGTGCCGGAAACACAGTCAGCGTCCTGTCCGCGCTTGCGCGCCTCGGGCTTGACCCCTGGGACGAAGCAGCCGACCTGTCAGCCCTGAGCCACGACAAGGCGCGCAGCCGACTGGAGGGCCTGCTTGCGCGTTTCTACGATGTGCCCGGACTTGGGCGCGATCCGGGCGCGACCATTCCCCGGCTTGTTGACCTGCTGCCAAATGCTTCCGGGCCGAAAACCGGGCAGGGGAGGGCGCTTACATCCACTGTCAAGGCGCTGCGGGTTGGCCCGATCCTTGCCGTGCTCATGGTCGTCCTGTTCGTGCTGCAGACCTTCTTTCTGGGTTCTGACGGAAGCGGTGACTGAGGCGGAGCGCATGTTTACCCCCCCCCTGTTCTTGGGCAGCACTACACGCTGTCAGACAAATTGTGGCGCATGGAAGATAAGTTCTGGACCAGTGGTCTTCACAGTGCTCGGGCTGTTTGCCCCGTGGGTGCCGCCACGATCCTACCAGATCCTGAAAGCACTCTTCAGGACCACGAATACGGGCTATATCGCCCTGCCAATACCGGCTGGCACAAGGTTGCGATGGATGACCGGGCAATCAACCAGCGCGGGCCTGTCGCCATTCTTGCTTACCGCATTCGTGCACAAAAGGTCGATACGCCAGTCTATCATGCGCTTTGCGCCTCGACTTGGTTGAACGATGCCGGAATCTGGCAAAGGCTTTCGCACCATCACACGCCGCTATAGTCACCATCCGCAAAAGCGCGATGGCATGGCGACAGGCCAGCATCGAGACGGAAAGACGCGGCATCAAGGTCAGCGCGATTGTTCCTGCAGCTTTGGTGCAGGCATTTGACAGCCCCGCACTGCACGCTGTCGCATGCGAGGCGCGTGCGTCTGGCCTGGGCGCTCTGGCCAAGGCAATCGCCGCAGCCCGAGCCGGACGAAATGCCCAAGGATATGCTGACAGCGGCTGCCTGATTGCGCCCGCTGCCCGCAAATTTCGATGTCAGGCTTTCATCGCGCCCCGGATGAGCAGGGCAACGCCTGCGACGACACCGCCGATGCCGCCCAGCAGATACCACATCGTGTTATCGGTGTAGCGCCCTGTCAGGGCCTCGGACAGTTGCTCGACTGGTGCATTGGATGCGCGCCAGGCAAAAAACAGCAGAACCCCGCCAAGGGCAAGGGCGACCAGGCCGAGGATGCTTGATTGAGGCATATGTTTCTCCTTTGAATGGGTTGACGGTCGCTCGGGTGCTGGATGCAGCCATGCCAATTACGGGCAGGGGCTTGGCCGGGATAAGGAAAGGGCGGCATATCGGGCGCTCCCATTGCGTTTCCTGCCAACATCCGTGCATATGGCGGCCCGGTCCTCCGGGCCGCCTGAGTCACGACTGCAAATCCGTGACATCCAACCGGATCAGCTTTTGCTGCGTCAGCTTATCGTACAATATAAACGACGCGGCGCTGTTCCCGTTCCACCAGAACGCGTGTTCCGTTGATATAGGCGTAGTAGAATTCGCTCTCGGGAACTTCGGTCAGGGTGACCGCTTCGGGGATTCCCGCGCCTACGACAATCTCGCCATCCAGGTAAATCGGGTCCACAGGGTTTTCCATCACGTAGGTCGTGACGCGCTCTGTCGGCGCGACTGCCGAGCCAAAGCCCATTCCCAGACCAGCACCGATGACAGCGCCCAACGGCCCGCCAAGAATGCCACCCGCAACAGCGCCGGTCACGCCGCCACCGATCGTGCTGTCGGCGCTTTTCTCATAGGTGACAGTCTCGACCGCCAGCCGCTCGCGATTGGCATAGATCGGCGCTTCGACCATGGCCGTCAGATAGTCGCCCGACGCCCAGCCATTCACTTCGCCATAGGCGACACGGCACCAGTTCGAGGCGTCAAGACACCCCTCGACCGTCACCACTTCTGCAGCCGGGATCACGCCAATGATCTCGTAGGATACGCCGGGTCCTGCACGCATGTTCAGGTCAGTGTATGCAGATGCCGAGGTTCCGGCATATGCAGAGGAAGCAAGCAGCAGCCCTGAAAGGGTCGCGCCCAGTTTGAATGTTATCGACATGACAATGTCCTTTTGTGTCATCCGGGTCTTTCGGTGCAGCATGACCGTTCGGCAAACCAAGAGATTGGCTGCCCGGTGCTTATCCGATGTCTGGAAGACGGCTTTGCGAGAGAAGATTCGCTCGCTGAAGGACATAATGTCACGGCTGCATTTTTCGCGCGCTGACGCAAATCAGTATTCGATGAATTGTCGTAATCACTCTTGCTCTGATGGACGATTCAGCCTGCGCATGGCCCGTCGTACCAGTTGATGCGCGCAATACTGATCCATGTTGTGGCCGGTGCGATGCAAACAGCGTTATCTGGAACAAGGTTGCCGAAACCTGAACCGCTGCAGAAGTATGGAATGTGAATGAACCAGATCATCTACATTGTTGGCCTAATCGTGATTGTCCTGTTTGTTCTGGGCTTCTTTGGCTTGCGTTGACCATATCAACGCGTGTGATGCCATTGTGAGCATCCGCCAGAAGCACATCAGTCGCAACAGGGACGCAAGCGCGGGCACAATCCGGTGCGACAGAAAACGCCCGGAGTTTCAGGATGAACACGTCGGTTGCCGCATTGCTCAAGCCCGCACCCGAGAGCGATGATCCGGTCCACTGGACCGAAGCTTTGCGGGCAGATGCCCCTGCCATTGCTGCCCGAAAGCGGCTTTCCTGATCTACTCATCCAGGCTCGGGGTCAGCCAAAGGGCCGGATTTCTTTGACCCGGCCCGTCACGCCGTCACCCGCGAGCACCCATTCAAGGACAACAGAACAATGGACAAGAACCGAATAAAAGGCAGCGCCAAACAGGTCGAAGGTGCCGCCAAGGAGACCCTTGGCACGGCTACAAATGATCCGAAGCTGAAGGCAAAGGGCTCGATAAAGAAAGCCGAGGGCACCATCCAGAAGATATTTGGCAAGATCAAGGACGCCCTGCGCAGGGGCTGACGTCAGTTTCCGGTACACCCGTTCACAGGAAGACAAGCATGGCAAAGAAGTCAAAAAAGAAAGCGTCCGGACCCGGACCGACGGGTGCAAAAATCCCCAGTGATTACAAATCGCGCGAGTCTGCAGGCAAGACCAGTCAGGCAGACAGCAAGTTTCAAAAGCAGATCGGCAAGGCGAAAGACACCCTGCGCAAGGGCTGATGTCGCCAACCGTTGACCCCGCCGCAGGTTCCCTCGTGCGGCGGGGTTACTTTTGTTTCCGGGACCAACAGCCGCTCAGCGACGGCGGACGGAATTGCCGCCTGCCAGAATTCCGTTGATAAGTGCTGCGACGGCAGCGTGCATTTCCGCCTGATCGGCTTGGTCAGCAGATTCATGTGCTGCTGCGGCGTCCTGCAAAATTCCCACGATCTCTTTTTCCGGCAGAACGCGTCGGTCGTTCAGTGCGAGCAGCAGCGACTCGCAGATAGAGAGGGCAGCGGCACCGGCAATGTCGTTGGGGACGGGCATGATCGGGGTCGCTTTCGTTTTCGGGGAATGATCTGGCGATACGGCGCGCAGTTGGAACGCCTCATGACATTAGGCGTTATTGTAGGTGCGCGACTGATCCATAGCAGCTTGGAACGGTTCTTTTCGACATCTGCGGTCCCGCGCACGACGATCGGCTGTTAACCGGGGGAAACTGCCATGCTGATGCTGCAAGACGGGCCACTGACGCGAAAGCTGTCCGCCTTCGTCGCCCTGTCAGGGAGCGATCTGGAAACGCTGGACCGCTTTCACCGGCGCAGGCGCTGTTTCACGGCGGGGTATGAACTGATCCACGAGGGGCAGAAGAACCAATCCGCCTATATTCTGGCCGAAGGCTGGGCCTGTTCCTACAAGATGCTGTCCGATGGCGAACGGCAGATCGTCGATTTTCAGGTTCCGGGGGATTTTCTGGGCCTGCGCAGTGTCCTGTTTCGCACCACCGACCATAGTGTCGAGGCGATAACCGCCATTCAGGCATCCGAAGTGCTAGCGTCTGACATTCTGGAAGGGTTTGCCACTGCTCCGCGCCTTGCCACGGCTGTCTTGTGGGCGGCGTCACGTGATGAGGCAATGGTGGTGGAACATCTTGTCAACCTTGGCCGCCGTTCGGCAGAAGTGCGCATGGCGCATTTCCTTCTGGAGTTGGGAGCAAGGCTGCAACTGGTGGGGATTGGCGACAAGACCGGCTTTGACTGCCCGTTGACGCAATATCATCTGGCCGATGTGCTTGGTCTCAGCGCGGTGCATGTGAACCGCGTGCTGCGTCATTTGCGCGAAGAGGGATTGGTCGCGTTCCAGAAAGGGCGGGTCAGCTTCGGGGATTTTGACGGTCTGGTTGACCGTGCGGGTTTTGATACCGGTTATCTGGATCAGGACGGCCCCTTGCTGCGGTGATGTCCTGATCCGGCAAGGACCACGCGCACTGCCCCCAATCTGCTGCTGCGCAAGGGGAAGCGCCCTGTTCAGCCGCTGGGGCGGTTCTGGGGTGAACAGGGTCAGTGCAGGGGTTTGGCGGGCGCGAGGTTCCGGCAGCCCTTGCAGTGCGAGATGTCGATATGGGCTTCGCATTCTGCCCCGCGCTGGACGATATGACCACCAGCGGCAATGATCAGACTGCGAATGCCGTGGTTCTCGCTGGAAAAATACAGATCGGCAGTGCGCACGCCGATCTGCTCTGCGGCGGCCAGCCCGTCAAGGAACAGTGCCTTGCCAAAACCCTGCCCCTGATAGGCATCTTCAACCGATACCCCGATCTCGGCATGGGCGTCTTCGCCCTTGAAGATTTCAAGCAGCCCGACAATGCGACCCTCCGCCTTGATGCCCAGCACGATATCCGGACTGGCCCGGTCAGCAAGCGCCTGCAACGAGCGGTTCGGCAACACCGCCATGAAACGCCGCAACCGCGAGTTGCGACCAAGTCGCTTGTAATGTCTGGCCAGCACGCGACGCCAGTCAACAAGCTTGCCCGGAAGCACATCCGCGCGCGGTGGAACAACAACACGAGGCATCAGGTATCCTTCTGCGCTTGCGCGTTAGGTCAGTCTTGCAGGTGGTGCTGCGTCGCGGCATTGTCGAGGGGCTTTGCCGCCGCACGAGGCACGTCACTGCAAGTTGATGATCGGGGCCTGACCCTGCATGCCCGAAAGCGCGCATGTCCCGGTGCGCCCCTGTGAGTGATCCCGGCAGATCAAGTTGCCATCGCTGACGCCCCGGATGCCCCTCGACCAAGGGTTTGCGCCATCAGGGGGTGTTGCGCGCGCGCAGATCTTTCGCCGCATCACTCGCGCAATGTGTTGTCGTCGCCTTCGGCTATGCGCTTTCCACCGTCACGCAAACCGGGCAGCAAACCGGTTTCGTCAGCAGCAATGGCACCGCGATCGCTCAGCGCTGCCCTGCGTCTGGCGCTACCGCCATGCGTTGCAGGGTCTGGCCGGACAGCGTTCAGGGCATTTGACGCGGACGCGCGCACCAGCCGTTGAAACGCTGTTTCCCGTGCAGTGTCAGGTGGCGTTCAGGCCCTGACCGGGCTCGAAGCTCTCGCGACGCTGCAGTTCCGCCCTTGTGCGACGCAGTGCTGAGTAGCTTTCGGCAAAGCCGCAATTGCGGTCGCGATGGCTCTTCCTCGGGGCATCTTTCTGAAGACTGGACATGTAGCGCAAGGCGGCCAGTCTGGAGGTTTCACAACTCGTTACCAGCGCCGCGATCAGGTGGCGCAGTTCCGACACAGAGCTTCCGCGCAATGCGGTGGCCTTTGATGCGGTCAACAGCGCGGAATAGAACGCCTCGTTGGCGTCGCCTGCAGGTTTCAGTCTTGCCATCTATTGGTCCTTTTGTGTCCGGATGCTCAGGTCATTTCACTGACGCGCGCCCCGATGGATGTGCGCATGTCCCCGACGGGGTGCGCGATGTCTTGCCGTGTCAGATCATTCTCATGCCCGAACGTGTCATTGAGGCGCGCCCTTGCCCGGCTGACGCGGCTCTTGATGGTGCCAAGTGCGCAGCCACATGCAGCGGCGGCCTCCAGTTGTGAAAACCCCTGCATACCGACCATAACAAGTGGCTGACGGTGGATTTCAGGCAGGATCGCGATTGCCGCGATGACCTCATTCAACTCTATAGCATATTCTTGCGTGGCTTCATCAAACAATAATGCCGCATGCTTGCCATCGGCATCTTCGACCTCGCGTTTGTGCTTTCGAAGGTCCGAATAGAAGGTGTTGCGCAGGATGGTGAACAGCCAGCCCCTGAGTTCCGTGCCAAGCGTGAATTTCTCGCGGTTGGCCCAGGCCTTGAGAAAGGTCTCCTGCACCAGATCCTCGGCGCGATGCTCATTGCCGGTCAGTTTTATCGCAAAACGGCGCAGCGCCATACGCTGGGGCGGTAGCAGAATGTGAAAGGGATGATACTCTGACATCGGGGATAAGCCTTTTAAAATGCAGAAAATGCCCCTGAATCGCGCTGCACGAATACACGATACGGGAAAGATGCGTTGCAATTGCCCGGTGGTTCAGGCCATGCGCGGTCGCCTTGCAACTGGTCGGGTGCGGTCCGCAGCAATGGCGTTGCTTGGCCTTGCTGGCAGTCTCGACACGGCGCTTGATGCTACGCATTCCTTTTCCAGCGTAGCTTGTAGCCGCGTTGCGATGAGTGCTGCGCGCCATTGCCGGGTCCGGCAACCGGCGCGGCGTTGCGCGCGCTCTGTTAATGGGCGATGGCCTGCACATGCCAGACGCTGACAGCATACAAGGTCTTGGCAACAGCGCAGGGTCCCGGATATGCAAGGCAGCCAGTAGCGTCGCTACTGCGCTGAGTTGTCCTCACATATCAGGGCAAGAGGGTCGAACAGACGGGTATTTCGCCAGCAGCGTCGGGGTGCCGCAGGACAGCGCATCGTAAACATTTGTATTTGAGATGAGAACCGGCTGCCCAATGGGATCTTATGTATCATGGATGCGGCAGGATGTCATGAACTCATATTGCCGGGGCAGATCGGTGTAGTGCCAGACAATCTGTCTGTGACATTCGCCCCAATTGCCAGTAAGGCGCAGTTTCCTCACCAGTCCCCGGTTTGTCCCAGTCGATATATGTGAGGTCATTGCGAGCGCTGGACTGCCCGATTTCACTCGTCAGATAGCGTCCTGCCATGCGATGCACGCAGGATGACAGGGCATTCCAGGCGTTCCTGCGACGGGGGGGCAGGGGCATCTTGCAGCAGGGCATTCGCACACCATTGTCCCATTTCCCGGTGCGGCAGCAATACGGTGGACAGCGCGGGTGACAGGTGTTGCGCGATTTCCTGATCGTCATAGCCCATGACGGCGACAGTCTCGCCCGGACGCTCGCCCAGTTCCTTCAATGCCTCATAACACCCGACTGCCGTCAGGTCATTGGCGCAGAAAATGGCATCAGGCCGGATCGCGCCCTGCATCAGCGCGAGCGTGGCAGCGCGTCCCCCGCTGGGCAGAAAATTGCCTTCGCGCACAAGGGCCGGGTCAACGGACACACCGGCCCCGCGCATCGCCCGCTCGAACCCTTCCTTGCGCTGACAGGATGCGTCCATCCAGCTTTCCCCGGCTATGAAGGCGATGCTGCGGTGCCCCTGCGCCAGAAGCGCGTTTGTCGCAGCCTCGCCCCCGCGCCGCTCTGCCGGAACGATAGAGGCAAAGCGCCCCGACTCTTCGTAGCAATTCAGCAAGATGGCGCGGTGTCGGTTCAGTGCATCGGGCAGCACTGCCTTGCGCGTCAGGATGGACCCGTAGATCACGCCATCCACGCCGTCGGCAGCCCATTTGCGCAGGATCGCGGCTTCATACTCGACATCACCACCCGTCATGACGATTTCGAGCAGTGCATCATGCTTGCGCGCTTCTTCCTGTGCACCCTCGATGGAAATGGCCGCGAAGGGACTGGTCGCGATTTCGTCGAGCATGAAGCCGATCACCCGCTGGACCAGTGCTTTGGGGGGGCGTCCGGCTGATCTGGGCCGATAGCCCAGTTCTGTCACCGCATCCAGAACCCGTTGCCGCGTCTCGGCACCGATGCGCATGTCCTCCATCCCGTTCAGGACGAAGGACACAGTTGATTGCGACACACCCGCCCGAGCGGCGACATCCTTCATCGTGACGCGGGGGGGCGGTGCGGGGTGAGGTGCTTTCATGGGACGCAATATTGCATCTTGACGTCAGGTAATAAAGTTTGCTAATTATTTTTAGCAGAATTTATTGGCGACGCATGGCAAACTTGCATGCTCTGGGAGGAGACGCCAAATGCCCCGAGATCAAGGCGCACGCCTTGCGCTGACGCAGCGCCAGGCGGCAGCTATCCTGTTGCTTCCGTTTCTGGCGGTTTACGGCGTGTTTCTGGTCTATCCCTTTTTCAAGGGGGTCTGGATCAGCCTGCATGACTGGAACCTGATGGCGGTGGCCTTCAACCCCGACGCAAAGACCTATGTCGGCTTGCGGAATTACGAGCGCGTCATGTGGGGGCAGAATATCACCTGGGGGGCGTTGGCCAATCCCGGCTTTCAGATCGTCGGCTTTCTGGGGGTGGTGGCCAGTTACCTGTTGTATCGGACCGGGCGGGCCGCGCGCGTGACTGCGCTGGCCATGGGGATCGCTGGGCTTTTGCTGTTCGTGCTGCCCGGCTTTCATCCGGGCGAGGGGGGGCGCTGGTTTGACCGGCGCTTCTGGCCCACGGTCGGCAATACCATCCTGTTCGTGGGGCTTGCCGTGCCGGGGGTGACGATCACGGCCATGCTGCTGGCCGCCGCGCTGGATGGCGAAACCCGCGCCAAAGCAGTGCTGCGCACGTTGTTCTTCCTCTCTCAGGTGCTGTCGGTCACGGTGGTCACGCTGATCTGGCAGATCATGTTCTCGCCCCGCCAGGGGTTGATCGCCAACCTGACCACGCTGTTCGGCGGATCGCCTATTGTCTGGCTGACAGCGGAAGGGTTTGCCATGGCGGCCATCGTGATCGCGACCATCTGGTGGTCGCTGGGCATTGCCATGATCCTGTTTCTGGCCGGGCTTCAGGATATTTCGCGAGACCTGTATGAGGCGGGCGCGCTGGACAACGCCACCGGGGCCAAGGCGTTCTGGTATATCACGCTGCCAAATCTGAAACGCACCATCACGGTGGTCGTGGTCTTGCAGATCATCCTGCATTTTCAGGTCTTTGGGCAGGCGCATCTGATGACGGGTGGCGGGCCGAATGACACCACGCAGGTGCTGGTGCGCTATATCTACCAGACGGCTTTCCGCGACAGTGAATTGGGGCGCGCCTCGGCCATGGCAGTGTTCCTGTTCGTCATCATGGGCGCGTTTTCCATTCTGCAATTCGTGCTGGGACGGGAGAAGGACGAATGAACCGTTCATATTACTGGCTGATCCTCGCGCTTTCGATCCCGGCTTTCCTGTGGCTGGTGCCGACGATCTGGATGGTATCGCTGTCGTTCCAGCCCAATGACGTGCTGGCGCGCACCACATCGAGCACGGCGCTGGGGCTGATCCCAATCCCGTTCACGCCGGACAATTACATCGCGCTGTTCCGCTTCGGGCAGGTGCCGATGTGGTTTCTGAACTCGCTGATCGTGTCGCTAGGCATGACACTGGCGGTGCTCGCAGTGTCCACGACAGCGGGCTACGCGCTGGCGCGGCTGGAGTTTCCGCTCAAGGGGCCGATCATCGTGCTGTGCCTGATGGGGCTGATGGTGCCGGAACAGGCCGTGTTCATCCCGCTTTATACCATGTTTGCCGATTGGGGCTGGCATAACAGCCATCACGCGCTGATCCTGCCGCGCGTGGCTGTGCCCATCGGGGTGTTCCTGATGATGCAGTTCTTCAAGGCCATCCCCAAGGATATCGAGGAAGCCGCGCGCATCGACGGGGTCGGCTGGTTGCAGATCTTCTGGTATGTGATGCTGCCACTTGCGCGCCCGGCCATGATGACGCTGGCGATCCTGACCTTTCTCTATGCGTGGAATGACTATCTGTGGCCGCTGGTGTCGGCGCAGCAGCGCGAATTCTTCACCATCACGCTGGGGCTTGCGTCCATCCAGTCGAATTTTGCGCAGGCCGAAGGGTTGGGGCGGGTCATGGCCTCTGGCGTGATCGCGTCGCTGCCGGTGGTCGTGCTGTTCCTGATTTTCCAGCGCTATGTGGTGCGCGCCATGACGGCAGGCGGCACCAAGGGCTGAACAATTTTCACATGACATGAAAGGGAGGATACTTCATGAAACACGCGATACTTGGCGCAGCTGCGCTGGCACTTCTGGCCACGGGGGTCGTTGCGCAAGAGGTCACTCTTGGCCGCTTCTTCGGTGATTGCGAGGATGCGGGCACCGATACCAAGGCCTCGGTCGGCGAGGCCTGCATCATCCAGTCGATCATCAATGCCGCCGATGCGCAGCTTGTCGGGGTTTCGGTCAACACATTGCCCACCGACTGGGGCAACTACTATGACCAGATCAAGGCCGCCTATGCGGGCGGCACGCCGCCCAGCGTGCATGTCATGCACCGACACCGTGTGCCGGAATTCGCCAGCCTTGGCGCGCTGGCCGACCTGACCGATGATCTGGAAGCGGCAGGGATTGATCCCAACGACTGGGAAGCCGCCGCGCTGGAGGCTGTCACCTATAACGACCGCATCATGGGCGTGCCGATGGATTTTCACGCCAACCTGTGGCATGTCAACATGGACCTGATGGACGCCGCCGGGCTGGTCGAGAATGGCGCGCCCGTGCTACCCACCTCGCCCGAGGAAATGCTGGAACATGCCCGCGCGGTGAAAGAGGCGACCGGGCAGGATTACCTCGCCGCCGATTTCGCGCAATTCCCTATAGGGGTGCGGGTGGTGCTGGCGCTTTTGTGGCAGCAAGGCTCGAACATCTTTGACGGTGACATGGCCACCATCGACACGCCCGAGGCGCGCACTGCCATTTCCGCCATCACGCAGCTCTTCGATGACGGGCTGGCCAATCCGCAACTGAACTACGCCGACAGCCAGCAGGCGTTTCTGAACGGCGAGGCGGCGGTGCTGGTCAATGGCACATGGGTGGTCGATTTCTACAGCGCCGAGGCCGCCAAGGATGACGAGGGCCTCAACACCTATTTCGTGGCCGATTTCCCCACCCTGTTTGACGAGGGCGCGACATGGGCCGACAGCCATATGTGGGCGATCCCTGCGCCGCTGAAAGCGAATGACGCCGACACTTATGCCGCAGCACTTCAGGTGCTGGCCTTCATCAATGACCATAATATCGACTGGGCACGCACCGGGCATATGGCCGTGCGCACATCTGTGCTGGCCAGCGACGAATACGCGGCCCTTCCGCATCGTGATGAATACACCGGCACGGCGGATATCGCGCGCGACACGCCGCCCTCGGTCCGTTACGGCGCGATTCAGGATGTGCTGAACCGCGAGTTTCAGGCCATCTGGCTGACCGGCAAATCGGTGGATGCCGCATTGGCCGATGCGCAAGCGGATGTGCAGGACCTGCTCGACCGCTGAGCTACCAGCCCGGCCCGCGCGCTGCGCGCGGGTCGTTCCACCCACGTTTCGATCTCTGGAAATCGCGATATGACAGCCGCCACTTTGTCCCGTTGGAGCGCATCACAGGCCAATAGCTGGTGGCAGAAGCAGCCCTGGCCCATCGGGTGCAATTTTCTGCCTTCGACGGCAGTGAACTTCCTTGAGATGTGGATGGCCGAGAGCTTCGATAAGGACACCATCGCGCGCGAACTGGGTTGGGCTGCCGCGATCGGCATGACTTCCATCCGCACCAACCTGCATTTTCTGGTCTGGAAACATGATCGCGACGGGCTGCTGACGTGCTTCGAGTGGGTTTTGCAGACGGCCTCTGATCTGGGCCTGTCGGTGATGCCAGTGCTGTTTGATGATTGCGGCTTTGGCGGGCTGGAGCCTGTCTATGGACCGCAACCAAGGCCAGTGCCCGGTATCCATAACAGCCGCGCGGTTGCCTCTCCGGGGCGCGCGGCGGTGATGGATCGTGACCTGTGGCCGGATTTCCGCGCCTATGTGCAGGATATCATCCGCACCCACAGCACCGACCCGCGGATTCTGGCATGGGATCTGTATAATGA
>SKRW01000057.1 GCA_007118295.1 Paracoccaceae bacterium
GCATGGGGTGCAGCATCATTCAGCAGATAGTGACGCCGCGCCGCCCCCTGCAGATGCGTCGCCCGCGCCCAGTCAGAGGCCGTGCGGGGGGATACGGGCACGCCCTGGTCCGCATATCTGATTGCAGGCGCCAGAATGTCGCCAAGCGCCATGCGCCCCCAATCGGCATTCAGCTTGCAAAAGGCATCGACTGCGCCGGGAAGGGTGATCGCCTCGACCCCGTAGACGGGCACTTCGTCCAGCCCCTTCGCGCGCAGATCAGCGGCATCGAGTGCGGCGGGCGCGCGGCCAGAGCCGTTGAGCGCGACGACCTGCTCGTCCCCGGCAGGTTTCAGAAGCACGAAGCAATCCCCGCCCAGCCCGGTCATATGCGGCTCGCAGAAGTTTAGCACCATGGCGGTCGCAATGGCGGCATCGGCAGCGTTGCCCCCCGCTTGCAGGATGTCGATTGCTGTTTTTGCGGCCAACGGATGCGAGGTGGCGCACATTCCGTTGGCCGCAAAGACCGCCGAGCGACCGGGAGATTGAAAATCGCGCATGAGAGAGCCCTTTCCTTGGTGCTGACAGGATAGGCACTTGACCGGGTCCGTCCAGAGGCAAAAAAAACCCCGCCACGGTGGCGGGGTCAGTGGGCATCCCGGCGGGTAACACGGGACACCGGCGGTAAACTACAGGCTGCGGATCAGTCGCCCATTTCGGCGCGAATCTGCTGGCGCAGCACATCTATCGGGATCAGTTGACCGTCACGGCGGAACTGCCAGTAGGTCCAGCCATTGCAGGAGGGCGCATTTTCCAGCGCGGCACCAACCTGATGGATCGACCCGCGATGTTCGGCCGAAACCAGCGAGCCATCGACGCGCAGTTTTGCGGCCTGACCGCGCGGGTTGACCAACACTTCGCCGGGGCGCAGCAGCCCACGCTCGACCAACTGACCAAAGGCGACACGAGGGGCGGCGCGCTTGGACGCGGTGGTCTGAAGCGATGCCTTGTCCAGTGGGCGCACCTGACCCAGGCGCCGGGCCGCCACCTTGCGATAGGCTTCCTCACGCTCGATCCCGATATAATGACGGCCCAGCAGTTTCGCGACAGCGCCCGTTGTGCCCGTACCGAAGAACGGATCGAGGACGATATCGCCCGGGTTCGTGGTGCCGACCAGAATCCGGTGCAACAGGGATTCGGGCTTTTGCGTGGGATGGGCCTTTTCGCCGTTTTCGTCTTTCAGCCGTTCATGGCCCGAACAGATCGGCAGCACCCAGTCCGAGCGCATCTGCGTGCCCTCGTTCAGTTCCTTGAGCGCCTCGTAGTTGAAGGTGTATTTCGCGCCCTCGGATTTTGACGCCCAGATCATTGTCTCATGGGCATTGGTCAGGCGCTTGCCGCGAAAATTGGGCATGGGGTTCGATTTGCGCCAGACCACGTCATTGAGGATCCAGTAGCCCTGATCCTGCAGGGTCGCACCGACGCGAAAAATGTTGTGATAGGACCCGATGACCCAGATCGCCCCATTGGGTTTCAGCAGGCGGCGCGCGGCGGCCAGCCACGCGCGGGTGAACTGGTCATAGGCCTTGAAGCTGTCGAACTGGTCCCAGGCGTCATCGACTGCATCGACACGGCTGTTGTCAGGGCGATGCAGATCGCCCTTGAGTTGCAGGTTGTAGGGCGGGTCCGCAAAGATGAGATCCACGCTTGCCTCGGGCAGAGCGTTCATCACCTCGATGCAATCGCCATCAAGAATCTCGTCCAGAGGAAGCATGTTCTGCCCCTGTGCCGTAAATGTCACTGTCATGCCTGCCTCGGATGCCGCGTTTTGCCGCGTGTTGTTGAGAGCAGGATGATTCAAACATGATTCGGCGTCAATTGTTAAATGAATCAGCGGCTTGAAAAACTTTCTTCATGTGGATTCAACCACACAACATGTTGCGTATTGGCGCGAAGGAACGTCTATGCTCTGGGGTTATGCCCAAATCTGCTATGGCATTTTTGTGACGCTTGGTCGGATAGCCTGCATTTTCTTCCCAGCCGTAACCGGGGTAGCGCCGCGCCAGATCGGTCATGATCCGGTCGCGCGTGACCTTGGCCACGATCGAGGCCGCCGCGACAGAGAGCGACCGCGCGTCACCCTTGACGATGGCCTCGGCGCGGCAGGGCAAACCGGGTGGCAGACGGTTGCCGTCGATCAGCAGGTGGTCGGGCGGCATGCGCAACGCGGCGATTGCGCGGCTCATCGCCAGATAGGTTGCTTGCAGGATATTCACATCGTCAATCTCGGCGGGGCTGGCATGACCGATGCCGACATCGGCCAGGGCCATGATCTGCACAAAGGCCGCGGCGCGGGCCGCAGAGCCAAGGCGCTTGGAATCCTGCAGGATCGGTGGCAGGCTGGACGCATCCAGCCACACGGCAGCGGCAGTGACCGGACCTGCCAACGGACCACGGCCCACCTCATCCACGCCAACGATACGGCGTGCCCCGGTCCGGGTGGCGATGGTTTCAATCTGGAAATCGGGCAGGGTCTGCATCTCTGCTTCTTGCCCGATGGGATGGGACGGGGGCAAGCCCCCGACCCTTGGGTTCAGCGATGATAGTTGCTGTAGCCGTGTTTGTTCATGCAATACACGTCATAGGCAACGCCATGAGGGCTATCGACCCGGCACCTTGCGGGCACCAGCATGATATGCGTCGGATGCGTGCACATGTGGTGGCGCCCGTCAGGATGCTGCCCACAATAAGGGTGTGCCTTGACGGCCCGCTTGCGCTGCGTTTCGTGCCGGATGATGCCCAATGTGGCCAATGTCACAACTGCGCCGACAAGGGTTGCCTCTGCGCGCGCGGCGTCTGGCGAGGCGATGGTCAGTGTTGCGGTCAAAGCCGCAACGGACAGGGCAGCCAGTGAGCGTTTGAATAGTCTGCTTGGTAAACTTGGCATTTTAATCTCCAATTGGTTTGAAAAGTGGAAACAGGCTACCTCAAAATCCGGTATTTTCAATAAAAACGTGTTCTGCCGCAGACATGTCTGCGGCAGTGACGAATCCCGGATGCGCGATTGCGTGGCTGCGCCGGGCCAGCCATGTCAATGCGTGGAATACCCGTGCTGTCTCAGGCAGTGACCGCTATACAGGTCGCCACCGTGACCGATGACCAGACAGGTGGAGGGCAGGTTGCGCAACCGGGCGCTTTGCAGGCAGTCGGCGCGATATCCCTCATGACGCTGGCCGCGGTAGTGGTAGCGGGTGCGGCACCAGTCGGGCAAGACCGTCATGGGCTGGTGGCGGCGCGGGGCAGTATGGGGTCTGCCGATATTCGCACGCTCCAGACACCGGGCGCGGTAGACACCGCGATTTCCGCGATTGGTGCGGACCACTTCGTAACACTGGTCGGGCAGGTTGCGCAGCCCTGCCTCGCGCAGACAATGGGCGTTATAGACGTCTACATGGCGACCGCGCACAGAGAGTGTCTCGCGGCAATAAGAGGGCAGGCCGCGCGCCGGGGCATGTGCAGGTCCCCGCGCCTGCGACCGCGAGGCGCTGTGCACGATGATGGCAACAGCCGTGGCCCCCAGCAGGAACTTTATCAGCGCGTCATCCGAGGCACGGGCCGGGCTGGCCGATCCGGCAAAGGCCGCGAGGGCAATCGCCGAAGCCGCAAGAAGACCCGTCACCCGGTCACGGAGGACATGAGCAAAAGCAGGCATGTGGTTTCCTTTCAAGGCAGCAGAAGCATTGCCTCAGCCTGCCCCGCTCCGGCGTTGCCAGACAATATCGGGCGGCTGCTATCGGATAACATCGCGCGCGCCATGCTGCTGATATTGAATAACCATCGGCACGGTGCCACTGTCAGGATATGAAAAACACGCTCCTCCTCTTCGTGCTGTTGCTTGGGATGTCGCTTGCGGGGCAAGCCTCGGCCCAATGCTATGCCGACTTCAAGGCCAAGCAGGACAACCCGTTGCGCCTGCAATACGGGATCGTCGAACTGCCCGCCCATGCCTGCAGTTCGCGTCAGGCTGCCACAGATTATGCCCGGCCGGTCGTTGCACGTTCCGGCTGGACGCTTTTGCAGATAGAGTCCGTTTTCGATGCTTCCGAATTCCAGCGCAGGAGTGCCAATGCAGGGGTCATCCATCGCCGCCAGTGACCTGTCGCGCCTTGGCAGCCGCGCCGTCGTGTGGGGAATCGCCGCGATTGTGTGCGTGCTGGGTCTGACAGCCGTGTTGCTGTTCATCAGCCTGCCCGACGCGGGTGCGTTCAACGCCCGCGTCGAGAGGGTCTTTGTCGAGAATGCCGACCTGACCAGTCAGGCCGAAATCAAGCTGCTGGAAATCCTTGCGCAATCGGGCACGGCGTTCTCTGAAACACTGGTCTCGTACCGCGTCGTGATCTTTGTACTGCTGATTTTTGCGACCGGGCTGCTGGTCACCTCGCTGGTGATGATCGTGCTGCTGATCACGTTGAACAAGCGACTGGCGATGGTCGAGAAACAGGGGCTGCAGGTGTCGCAACTGGTGATTGACCGGGCAACCAATGCTGTCGCGATCAATGACATGGAATTCAAGCTGACGCCTGCAGCCGTGGAAACGCTGGCGGTTCTGGCCGAAGCGCGCATCGATGACGAGGTTCTGACCGGGGCCGCCATCGAGGCGATGATCTCTGGCCGGGTCGAGGCCGATTGCGACGAGGCCGCAGGCGCCACCCGCATCAAGCGGTTGCGCGATACACTGGGCAATCAGTTGATCTCGGAGGTGCTGGTCAAGAATATCGCGCGGCAAGGCTATATGCTGGCAATCGACAGCAAGGTGATTTCATTGCGCTAGGCGCCCTGCCCTTGCGCCCGCCGCCTGTGAGTGCCAGATATTGCACAAGTGAACAGGGAGAGTTGCTATGCTGGACAAACGTCAATTCTACATCAACGGATCATGGTGTGACCCGGTCGCGGGTCAGGATCTCGACGTGATCGACCCTTCGACCGAAGAGCCCTGCGCGGTCATCTCGCTGGGTGGTCAGGCCGATACCGACATGGCCGTGGCCGCCGCCAAGGCCGCCCTGCCCGGCTGGATGTATTCGGACCCCGCCGAGCGGCTGGCATTGGTCAAGCGCATCCTTGACGAATACAATGCCCGGTCCGAGGACATGGCGCAGGCGATCAGCCTTGAAATGGGCGCGCCCATCGATATGTCACGCAGCAGTCAGGTGGGTGCGGGCACATGGCATATCTCGAATTTCATCAAGGCGTTCGAGCATGTCCGCTTTATCGAGCCGCTTGGCGAGCATGCCCCCGAGGATCGCATCATCCGCGAGGCCGTGGGCGTCTGCGCGCTGATCACACCTTGGAACTGGCCGATGAATCAGGTTACGCTCAAGGTGATCCCGGCCCTGCTGGCGGGCTGCACCATGGTTCTGAAACCTTCGGAAATCGCCCCGCTCTCGTCGATAGTCTGGACCGAGATCATGGATGCCGCAGGCACGCCGCACGGTGTGTATAACATGGTCAATGGTGACGGGTCGGGGGTCGGCACACAGCTTTCGGGCCATCCCGATATCGACATGGTCAGCTTTACCGGCTCGACCCGCGCGGGCATCGCGATTTCCAAGAATGCGGCTGACACGCTGAAACGCGTGCATCTGGAACTTGGCGGCAAGGGCGCGAACCTGATCTTTGCCGATGCCGACGAGAAAGCCGTCAAGCGCGGTGTGATCCACTGCTTTGGCAATACCGGCCAGTCGTGCAACGCACCGACCCGGATGCTGGTCGAGCGGTCGATCTATGACCAGACAGTCGAGCAGGCGCGCGAACTGGCCGAAGCGACAAGCGTCGGGCCAGCCTCGGAAAGCGGGCGCCATATCGGCCCGGTGGTCAGTGCCGCGCAATTCGACAAGATTCAGGATCTCATCCAGAAAGGTATGGATGAAGGCGCGCGGCTGGTTGCCGGTGGCCTTGGTCGCCCCGAAGGGGTCAACCGTGGCTTTTTCGTGCGCCCTACGGTCTTTGCCGATGTGAACAATGACATGACCATCGCCCGCGAGGAGATCTTTGGTCCCGTCCTGTCGATCCTGCCTTTCGACACCGAGGAAGACGCGGTGCGCATTGCCAATGACACAGTCTATGGCCTGACGAATTACGTGCAAAGTCAGGATGGCGCGCGACGCAACCGGCTAGCCCGGCACCTGCGTGCCGGCATGGTCGAGATGAATGGCAAATCGCGCGGTGCCGGTGCGCCCTTTGGCGGCATGAAACACTCTGGCAACGGGCGCGAAGGCGGGGTCTGGGGGATCGAGGATTTCCTCGAGGTCAAGGCCGTGTCCGGCTGGGCCAATGACGCGGAGTGATGAGATGAGCTATGCCTATGACGATCAGAACATCTTTGCCCGGATCCTGCGCGGCGAGATCCCGTGCAGCAAGGTGCTTGAAACCAAGCATTCGCTCGCTTTCTCGGACATCTCGCCCAAGGCACCGCATCATGTTCTGGTCATCCCCAAAGGGCCTTATGTCTGCTACGACCATTTCGCGCACACCGCCTCGGATGCCGAGATCACGGACTACACGCGCGCTATCGGTGCGGTCTGCGATCAGTTGGGAGTGGCCCCCGGTGATGGCGGCAATGGCTACCGGATGATCGCGAATACTGGCAATGATGGCGTTCAGGAGGTGCCGCACTTGCATGTCCATATCCTTGCCGGGCGGAATATCGGCCCGATGGTCCTGATGCGCCCTTGACGCGCCACCTGCGCGCCTCTAATCAGGCGCGCAGGCAGGCGAGTTGGCGGAGTGGTTACGCAGCGGATTGCAAATCCGTGTACAGGAGTTCGATTCTCCTACTCGCCTCCATTAATTTCAATGGGTTAGGGACATCTCTGCTCATTTGGTATCACCCTTAGTATCAATTTCACGGTTCGTACGTGTTTCGTTTAACAATTGCTCCCACAGCTTCCGCTTCTCGGCGGCGGTGCCTGCGCGCATGATTTGCCGCGCGAAGCCAGCGTATTTGATGACCATCTTCTTTGTCTTGTGGCCACTGAAGCTCATAATCTCGTCGTCGTCGCAACCTGCCCATGCAAGCTCCATCACGCCACGATAACGCATCGCATGCAGATCATGCTCAAGAAGGCCCAATCGCTCGCGTTCGGCCCTCATTATCCGAGCGATCTTGAAGTAGCTCATGGGTGTGCCGTCATCGTTGGCTAGGATCGGGCGATCTGGCTCCAGATTTTCGCCCAGCTCGGCCTTTTGGCGGTCAAGCTGAGCTTTAAGGCTTGGTGTGCAGGGAAGCAGAAGCTCCACGCCCGTCTTGCCCTGCGTTATCTTCAGGTTCTGCCCATCTTCGTATTGACGCCACGTGAAAGCGTTCAGGTCTCCCGGCCTCTGAACACTGCCCACTCCCAGTTCAAAGATCAGCATCGGCAAATCGAATGCTTCGCGCCTCCAGGTTTCCACCGCCGCGTCCGTCCAAGGAATGTGCGGCTTTTTTCTATCTTCTGGGACTTTTAGAAGCTCGATGCCGCTAGCGGGATTTCCCTTCAGCCAACCTTTTCTTTCTGCAAGTTTTGCAAGCAGGGTGATCGCGACGGGAATATAGTTGGCGAACCGAACGCGATGCGCATTCGCATCCACATCCGCCGCTCCCGGTCGATCAGTTCCAGTTCGACCAGGCGCGACAGGAACTGGACATGGTCCAGTCCTTCAGCGGCGCATTGGCGCGCAACCTTCTCATGCTCCCGCAGGAACGTGGGC
>SKRW01000002.1 GCA_007118295.1 Paracoccaceae bacterium
ATCGGGGTGATGAAAGACGGCATCATCGAACAGATCGGCGAACCGCGCGAGATATACGAGGCCCCCAATTCAAGGTTTGTCGCAGATTTCATCGGCACGGTGAACCTGTTCGAGGGCAATGTCGATGCCGTGGCCCCAGATATGATGCGCATAAAGACACATGCGCTGGGTGAGGTTCTGCTGCCACCACAGACCGGACTGACGCGCGGCCAAGTGGTGTGGGGGGCCGTGCGGCCCGAACGCTTTGCGCTATCGCGCGCCAAGCCCGAGAACACGCCAAATGCATGGCACGGTCATGTCGAGGAAATGGGATATATCGGCCATATGTCGCACTATCGCATCCGGCTGGAAAGCGGAGTGCTGATCCGGGCCAGCCAATCCAACCGCATGCGCGACGAGGACCCGATTTCATGGGATGAGAAAGTGTGGCTGTCGGTCAATCCGACGGCATTCCGGGTGCTGACGCGATGAACGCGCTGCGGCAGTCGGCACCGTGGCGCGGCACCGCCTGGGCCTTGGGCAAGCTGGGGTTGTCGGGGCGTTCGCTGGTCATTGCCATCCCGATGCTGTGGCTGGGGGTATTCTTCCTCGCGCCGTTTTTCGTGCTGGGGCGTATCTCGCTGGCCGAAGCTATTATCGCGCGCCCGCCCTACACACCTTTTTTCGACCGCGCAGCGGATGGGTCGCTGGAGATTATCGCGAGCTTCGAGAATTACCGCTTTCTTCTGGAAGATGCGCTCTATCGCAACGCCTATCTGTCCTCGATCCGGGTGGCGCTGGTCTCGACCATCTTTGCGCTGCTGATCGGCTATCCGATCGCCTATTACATCGCCCGCGCGCCCGAACCCAAACGCTCGATCCTGCTTTTGATGGTGATCCTGCCCTTCTGGACGTCATTCCTGCTGCGCGTCTATGCGTGGATGGGATTTCTGCGTTCAAACGGGGTGATCAACAACATGCTGATCTCGCTGGGTATAATCGACACGCCCCTGCGGATGATGCAGACCGATTTCGCGGTCTATATCGGCATCGTCTACACCTATCTGCCCTTCATGATCCTGCCGCTTTACGCCAACCTGACGAAACTGGACGGCGCGCTGCTGGAAGCGGCCTCTGACCTTGGTGCCTCGCCCATGGTTACCTTCTTCACGGTCACCCTGCCGCTGTCGCTGCCCGGCATCGTGGCGGGGTCCATGCTAGTCTTTATTCCGGCGATTGGCGAATATGTGATCCCGGCGCTGTTGGGCGGGCCGGATACGCTGATGATAGGGCGGGTGTTGTGGGATGAGTTCTTTTCATCGCGCGACTGGCCTGTGGCCTCGGCGGTGGCGATTGTCATGCTGGTTCTGGTCGTGGCCCCGATCATGTGGTTGCAATCGGTCCAGAACCGACGAGAGGAACGCTGATGCGCGGCTGGTTCCTGCCCATGGCGGTCGTGTTCGGGTTCGTGTTTCTATACGCGCCGATCATCTCGCTGGTCGTGTTCTCATTCAACGAAAGCCGCCTTGTCACGGTTTGGGGTGGGTTTTCGACGCGCTGGTACGGGGAATTGTTGCGCGACCGTCAGATCCTTGGGTCTGCATGGATCAGTCTGCAGGTGGCGTTCTTCAGTGCGACGCTTGCAACGGTCATCGGCACGCTGGGGGCCTTTGTGCTGACCCGGTTCAGCACGTTTACCGGGCGGCTCTTGCTGACCGGCATGATTACTGCGCCGCTGGTGATGCCCGAAGTCATCACTGGCCTGTCACTGCTGCTGCTGTTTGTGTCGATGGAACTGACACTTGGCTGGCCCGCAGGTCGAGGCCTGACCACGATCATCATCGCGCATACGACATTCTGCGCGGCGTTTGTGGCCGTCATAGCGCAATCGCGCCTGCGCAGCATGGACGAGTCGCTGGAGGAGGCTGCGCGCGATCTGGGCGCGGGGCCAGTGCGGGTGTTTTTCGACATCACACTTCCGGTTATCGCGCCCGCGCTGGTGGCGGGCTGGCTGCTGGCCTTTACACTGTCGCTGGATGATCTGGTGATCGCGAGTTTCGTCTCTGGCCCCGGTGCCTCGACCCTACCGATGGTGATCTTTTCAAAGGTGCGACTGGGCGTCAGTCCCGATGTGAACGCGTTGGCAACGATCATCATCGGCTTTGTGCTGGTCGCGGTCGTGATCGCGGGGTGGCTGATGCGCCGCGCCATGCGGGATATGCGGTAGTCTTCAGAAAAACTGATAGTAACTATCAGAAAAACCCACTTATACTGATTGCATTAGCCTGTTAGAACCATTCCAGAAATCATTTGATGGAGGGAATCATGGACGGTTCTGACAAGGCGGGCAAATGCCCGGTCATGCATGGTGGACTGACAACGACTGGCACGGATGTGATGGATTGGTGGCCCAAGGCGCTCAATCTCGACATCCTGCACCAACATGACACCAAGTCGAACCCGCTGTCGGGGTTCAGCTATCGCGAAGAGGTCAAGAAGCTGGATGTCGAGGCGCTGAAAGCTGATATTCACGCGCTTCTGACCGACAGTCAGGATTGGTGGCCCGCAGACTGGGGGCATTATGGCGGCCTGATGATCCGCATGTCATGGCACGCGGCTGGCACTTACCGGGTGCAGGATGGTCGTGGCGGTGCTGGCACGGGCAACCACCGTTTCGCGCCGCTGAATTCCTGGCCGGATAATGCGAACCTCGACAAGGCGCGCCGCCTGCTGTGGCCGATCAAGAAGAAATACGGCAACAAGCTGAGCTGGGCTGACCTGATGGTTCTGGCTGGCACGATTGCCTATGAAAACATGGGCCTGAAAACCTTTGGCTTCGCCTATGGCCGCGAAGATATCTGGGGTCCGGAAAAAGACGTTTACTGGGGGTCCGAGCGTGAATGGCTGGCACCGTCCGACGAACGCTATGAGAATGTTGGCGATGCGGGCACCATGGAAAACCCGCTGGCTGCTGTCCAGATGGGTCTGATCTATGTGAACCCCGAAGGTGTGAACGGCCAGCCCGACCCGTTGAAAACCGCTGCTCATGTGCGCGAAACTTTTGCTCGCATGGCAATGAATGACGAAGAAACCGTCGCCCTGACCGCTGGTGGCCACACAGTTGGCAAGACCCACGGGAATGGCCGGGCAGAAAACCTTGGCCCAGCACCCGAAGCTGCCGCACTGGAAGAAGCCGGTCTTGGCTGGAACAATCACAAGAGCCGTGGCATTGGCCGCGACACTGTGACCTCCGGCATCGAAGGGGCGTGGACAACGGAACCCACCAAATGGGACATGGGCTATTTCAAGCTGCTGTTCGGTTATGAGTGGGAACTGAAGAAATCCCCTGCCGGTGCGTGGCAATGGGAACCCATCGACATCAAGGAAGAAGACAAGCCTGTCGATGTCGAAGACCCGTCCATCCGCCTGAACCCGATCATGACCGATGCCGATATGGCGATGAAGATGGACCCGGACTACCGCGCCATCTGTGAAAAGTTCATGGCCGACCCGGCAGCGTTTGACGACGCCTTTGCCCGCGCATGGTTCAAACTGACCCACCGCGACATGGGCCCGCAGGAACGCTATATCGGCCCGGACGCGCCCAAAGAGGTGCTGATCTGGCAAGACCCGGTCCCGGCTGGCACCACCGGCTACGATGTGGCCGCTGTGAAAGCCAGGATCGCGGCAAGCGGTCTGTCGGTGTCCGAAATGGTCGCGACAGCGTGGGACAGTGCGCGCACTTTCCGCCAGTCCGACTATCGTGGCGGTGCCAATGGCGCACGCATCCGTCTGGCCCCCCAGAAAGATTGGGAAGGCAACGAGCCTGACCGCCTGCAAAAGGTTCTGGACGTGCTGGAGCCGCTCGCAGCCGAAAGCGGCGCGTCCCTTGCGGATGTGATCGTGCTGGCAGGCAATGTCGGCGTGGAACAGGCCGCGAAAGCGGCTGGCTATGACATCGAGGTGCCCTTTGCACCGGGTCGGGGCGACGCCACGGACGAAATGACAGATGCCGATTCGTTCAAATGGCTGGAGCCGCTCGCTGACGGTTTCCGCAACTGGATGAAAAAGGACTATGTCGTCACCGCCGAGGAAATGCTGCTGGACCGCGCGCAACTGATGGGCCTGACCGCACCGGAAATGACTGTCCTGCTGGGCGGCATGCGGGCGATGGGGACCAATCACGGCGGCACGGCACATGGTGTCTTTACCGACCGCGTGGGCGCGCTGACCACTGATTTTTTTGCCAACCTGACGGATATGGCGTGGAAATGGGTGCCCAAAGGCACGAACCTGTACGAACTGCAGGACCGCAAGACAGGGGCCATAAAATGGACCGCGACGCGCGCTGATCTGGTGTTCGGGTCAAACTCGGTTCTGCGTGCTTATGCCGAAGTCTATGCGCAGGACGATGCCGCCGAGAAATTCGTGCAGGATTTCGTCGCGGCATGGGTCAAGGTGATGAACGCAGACCGCTACGATCTGGCCTGATCCGGCAAGACCGAATGCACGGGACCGCGCGGCAGAAAATCTGCCGCGCGGTTTCTTTCTTGGCCAAAGAAATGCATGCAGCCCCCGGCGCGCTGTCGTAAGAGGGGCAGCATGACCATGACGCAAATCCTTCTTGTCGCTCTGGGCGGCGGTATGGGCAGCATGCTGCGTGCGCTTCTGTCCATGCTGGCGCTGAGTCGGGGTGTCGCTGACAATATCGCCATCCTTGCGATCAATATCTCTGGCTCTGCCCTGATCGGGGTCGCCTTTGCCTTTGCCCTGGACGGTGCCCTGCCGCGCCTTGGTTTCGAGTTTGTCGCAATCGGGCTGCTGGGGGGGTATACGACTGTCTCGACCTTTGCTGTTCAGGTGTTGAACCTGCGGCAGAACGACAACCAGCGCCGGGCTGGCTGGATCGCACTCGGCTCACTCCTGTCTTGCCCGGCAGCCTGCATGCTGGCCTATGTGGCGACCCGTGCGCTGATGGGGGGGCTGGCATGACGGGTGCATGGCGTCCGCTTCTGGCCGTGGGTGTTGGCGGTGCGGCAGGCACGTTGCTGCGCTTTTCCCTCAGCGCCTACGCGCTGGAGCATTTCGCCGCGCTGACATTCCTTGCGACGCTCTGCGCCAATTGTCTGGGGGCGGGGCTTGCGGGCTATCTGGTGGCCCGCAGGCTGAAATCCCTCTACCACGCCTTTCTGGTGACCGGCTTTTGCGGCGGGTTCACGACTTTTTCTTTTTTCTCGCTGGAAATGCTGGTTCTGTTCCAGCGCGCGCCGCACTGGATGTTGGCCTATGCTGGTGCCTCGATCACGCTGTGGCTGGTCTTTGCGACACTGGGGCACCGGTTGGGCCAGCCGCGCGCAGCGTAAGCACTGTCAGATATTGTCGACCTGCGGCATGCCCATGATGTGATAACCGCCATCGACATGAATGATCTCACCGGTGGTATGTGCCCCGTAATCGGACGCAAGATAGACCGCTGTGCCGCCCACACTTTCCAGTGTTGCGTTTGTCCGCAGCGGCGCATTCGCTTCGGCATGGCGAAAGGTCTTGCGCGCACCGCCAATCGCAGCGCCCGCCAGGGTTTTCATCGGGCCGGGGCTGATGGCGTTCACGCGGATACCCTCGGGGCCAAGGTCATTGGCCAGATACCGCACCGATGATTCAAGCGCGGCCTTGGCCACACCCATCACGTTGTAGAACGGTGTCACCTCATTGGACCCCTGAAAGGTCAGCGTCAGCAATGTGCCACCATCTGGCATCAGCACCGCTGCGCGCCGCCCAAGGTCGATAAAGCTGTAGCAAGAGATCTCCAGCGAGCGCGCGAAATTGGCGCGGCTGGTGTCGCGGAAATGCCCGGTCAGTTCGGTCTTGTCGGAAAAGGCAATGGCATGGACCAGAAAATCCAGCCGACCCCAACGCGCAGCCAGCACCTCGAACGCGGCATCAAGCGAGGCGTCGTCAGTCACATCGACATCCAGCAGGATGTCCGAGCCGACCGAGGCCGCCAGCGGTTCGACCCGCTTGCCGAACGCGTCGCCCTGATAGCTGAAGGCCAGTTCTGCCCCTTCGCGGGCCATGGCCGAAGCGATGCCCCAAGCGATCGAGCGTTCATTGGCCACACCCATGACAAGCCCGCGCTTGCCGTCCATCAACCCAGCCATGCAGTTCTCCTCAATCGCGATAAGCGCTCATGATAAGCGTGGCATTGGTGCCGCCAAAGCCGAAACTGTTGGACAGGACCGAGTCCAGGTCCACATTCTCGACCAGATCGCGCGCGATCTCGCCCTCGCGGATAGCGGGGTCCAGTTCGGTGACATTGGCCGAGGCGGCGATGAATTTGCCCTGCAGCATCAGCAGCGAATAGATTGCCTCCTGCACACCGGTCGCGCCGAGGCTGTGCCCGGTCAGCGACTTGGTCGAGGATATGGGCGGCACATTGCCCTCGCCCCAGATGCGGCGGATCGCCTCGACCTCGGTCACATCGCCTGCCGGGGTAGAGGTGCCGTGCGCGTTGATGTAGCCGACGCTGCGGCCTTCGGGCAGCGTGTCCAGTGCCAACCGCATCGACCGCTCGCCGCCTTCGCCGGAGGGTGCGACCATGTCATACCCGTCGGATGTGGCACCATAACCAGTGACTTCGGCGTAGATCTTGGCACCGCGCGCTTTCGCGTGTTCCAGTTCCTCCAGCACCAACACCCCGCCGCCGCCGCCTATGACAAACCCGTCGCGGGTCGCATCAAAGGCGCGGGCGGCCGTCTCCGGGGCGTCGTTATATTTCGAGGACATCGCGCCCATGGCATCGAACAGGCAGGACAGCGTCCAGTCCAGTTCCTCGCCGCCCCCTGCGAAAATGATATCCTGCTTACCCATCTGGATCAGTTCTGCCGCATTGCCGATGCAATGCGCTGATGTCGAACAGGCCGAAGTGATCGAATAATTTACGCCCTTGATCTTGAAGGGCGTCGCCAGACAGGCCGAATTGGTGGACGACATGCAACGCGTTACCATGAACGGCCCCATCCGCTTTGGGCTGCCCTTTTCGGTGACGATCTTGTGCGCCTGAAACAGATTGGCCGTCGATGGTCCGCCAGACCCCATGATCAGCCCGGTGCGCGGGTTCGAGACAACGCTTTCTTCCAGCCCGGAATCGGTGATGGCCTGTTCCATTGACAGAAAGTTATAGGCGGCCCCTGCACCCATGAACCGAAGGTTGCGCTTGTCGATATGGTCTTCCAGAACGATCTGAGGCTTGCCATGCACCTGACTGCGAAAGCCGCGCTCCGCGTAATCTGGCGCAAAGACGATGCCGGACTTGCCTGCACGCAGGCTGGCCTCTACTTCGTTGGCCGAATTTCCGATGGGCGAGATGATCCCCAGCCCGGTAATGACGACGCGACGCATGACGCCTCCCTTGTTGTGCCCCTGAACTGTCTATGGCAGTGGCGCAAGCGGGGCAACCCGTAAGCAAGGGGCGTTGCATGGGGGCGCAGCATCTGCGCCCTTCGCAGGGACAAGGGAAAGGCGTGTCTGGTGCGCTTCGTCAAAGCGCGAGGTCGAGTTGCCGTTTTGGCAGGGCGTCCCCTGCGCTGCCGGGCCATCCTTGGGGCGTGATGTCTGCGAGATCTGCCATGTCTGGTCGCACTTTCTGCCTGGCGGGTGGTGCTGCCCCGAGCGCCAGCAGCGCACCTGCGCTGCCGTGTACCGCAGGCGCTGATGCGCCATCTTTGGGCGGGTTTGCCCCG
>SKRW01000138.1 GCA_007118295.1 Paracoccaceae bacterium
ATAGTCCATTTCCTGACCGTCAATGGTCATGCTGGCAATGCGGCCCACAAAGACGCCCCATGTCTGGCGCTCGAAATAGTAGAAATCGTCGGGCTGGGTGACATTGGCGGTCTCGAAATCCGCAACCCACTGGAAGTCATCGCCATACAGGTCGAAATTGGCGGTCTGATACAGGGTGCGATAGGCAAAGCCCTCATTGGCCTCGACCACCGCGCGTTGCTCCTCGGTCAGGCGGGGCAGGTCGGGGCGAAAGATCGTGCCGCGCCGTTCCACACCCGCGATCACGGTCCCGTCGGTCAACTCCACCCGGTCGATGGGTTTGGGCCAGAATGTCGTTGCGCCATTGTACAGCACGATCATCAGGAACCCGGCGATCAGGATGATCCCAAGCGCCAACGCCCCACCGAACCCCCACAAAGCAGGCTCGCCCAGCGCGGACAGGTCGGCAGAGTATCTGCGGCGCGCGCGGGGTGCGACCGCCTCTTTCGCGCCGACACCTGCGGCTCCGGCAGCGCCGGATGCGGGCGGGAGTTGTTCGTTCAAGCTGGTCATGTCTGTCCCCAAGCCCCGAGATTACAGATTGAAGGCGCGCTTGCGAAAGCGCTGGCGGATCAACTCCGCGCCTGTGTTGATGATGAACGTCATGATGAAGAGCGTCAGCGCCGCCAGGAAAAGCACCCGGTAGTTGGTGCCGTCCTTCACCGCCTCGGGCAGTTCGATGGCGATATTGGCCGACAAGGTGCGCAGCCCTGAAAAGACGTTCCATTCCATGATCGGGGTATTGCCCGCCGCCATGACCACGATCATCGTCTCGCCTACAGCCCGCCCCATGCCCATCATCACTGCAGAAAACACGCCCGACGCCGCGGTCGGCAACACCACCCAGCGCGCGGTCTGCCACGGTGTTGCGCCACAGGCCAGCGATGCCGCGCGCAGATGGCCGGGAACAGAGTTCAGCGCATCTTCGGCCAGCGTGTAGATGTTGGGAATCACCGCAAAGGCCATTATGAATCCCACCACCAGCGCGTTGCGTTGCTGATAGCTGTCAATAAATGACCCGCGCGGGTCATAGCCGATCATCGTCAGGCTGTAAGCCATGAGGAAAGACAGGCCCATCGCCGCGACCAGCAACGCGATCCAGCGCGCGGCATCAAACATGCCCGCGCGCGAACGGTCCATCCCGTCGATAAGGTCACGGAAGTGGTGACCAAACTGCTTGCGAAAGGACCACGCGACGACGAAATAGCTTAGTGGCAGCAGGATCAGGAACATGAACGGCGTCCCGGTGCCAATGCGCCCTGTGGTCCATTGCTTGAAGTCGCCGTAGAACATCACCCGCTCCAGCGTCGTTCCAAGCTGCGCGGCCACCCATGCGGTCACCAGAATCGACACGCCCATCAAGGTGAATTTCGGGAAGCCATCATATTTCAACGCTATCTGCGCGGGCAATGTCTGCCAGACAAAGGCCCCGATCATCAGCCCCATTGGCAGCGCAAAGAAGCCCAGCAGCACGGCGCCGATCCATTCCTCGACCAGCGGGGCCAGCACCAGCGCCGCGATGAAGCCCAGAACCACCGTGGGCAGCGATTCCATCATTTCCATCATCGGCTTGACAGTGCCGCGCACGCGCTTGTCCACAAATTCGGACGTATAGATCGCCGCCATCAGGGCAATCGGCACGGCAAAGATCATGGCATAGAACGCCGCCTTGAACGTGCCAAAGACCAACGGCACCAGCGAATATTTCGGCTCTGCCAGATCCGTGCCAGCGGTGGATTGCCAGACATAGGTCGGCTCCATATAGCCTTCATACCAGATCTTGCCGAACAGCACGCCAAGGGTCACTTCAGGGTGGCGCTGGGTGTACTGCCACGCCTCGACCTCGCCGCCCTGCGACACAAGCATCACCCCGTTCGAGCGCGGAAAGATCATGCCGCTGGACTCGGTTGTCACATCGCCAGAACGTGCCAGTTCGAACAGAATCTGATCCGAGGTGGAGTGATAGACCCAGACATTGCCCTCGGCATCAATTGCAACAAACTCTTTCTGGCGCTGCGCCTCGGACAGATCGACAATGGACGCGGGCATGGGAACATGGGTGCGCGCCCGCACAAGTTCGCGGCCATCGGCTGTCTCGCCCGTGCCGGTTTGCAGCCGGAAAAACGCGTTCAGACCACCATCTTCAGTGCCGACAATCAGCGTATCTTCGCCTGAAAGGAAGGTCATCGCCGTGACCGCAATTCCATCATCAGCCACGCGCCGCACTTCGGCCAGCGAGGGGGCGTTCATGTCGCGCAAATCGTAGCGATAGACAAAGCCATCATTGCTGGCCACGATGGCGCGGTCGCCCGTGCCCGACAGCAGAATCCCGGTAACAGTCGCATCGGCAGCAAGCCCGACAAGCGGCGGCAGATCGGTCGTGGTCGTGGTCACTGTTTCCTGCCCGGTCATCATGTTGATCTGCACACGCGACTGGCTGACCCGCACCTGATTGGCAGCGTCAACAGTGGCAAAGGCGATTGTGGGGCGTTCCCGCGTGCCGCCAATCCGGTAATCGATTGCGATGATCGGCAGGTCGGAAATCTGCTGCCCGTCACCCAGTTCAATCGATCCGGACAGCGTACGGAAATCGCCCGTGCCGACTTCGGTATAGACGCGCCCGTCACCCATGCGGTCGCGCGCGTCGATATCAATCAACCCGCTTGGCAGGGCACGGCGCGCGGTGGTTGCGGTTTCAACGCCAAGCGTTGCGAACCGGACAACCCCATCATCAAAACCAAAGGCGACACGGTCGCGCTGGAGCGTTCCAGCCACGGCCGTCACCTCGGCCCCGCCAAAGTCCCATTGGTCGCGCGCCACTTCTGTGCCAGTGGGAATGTGATAGGTGATCACCCGCCCCTCGGCAGCAACGGCAATGCCAAGGGTCTGGAATTCATCACCATTGATCCAGATGACATCTTGTTCAGTATCAAGCTGATAGCGGACGCTGCCGTGTAACTCGCCACCTGCCATCAGCGGCATCACGACGCGGATCAGGAACACCATGATCCCGAGAACCGCAACGATCACCATCAGCCCGCCGACAGTGATGACCCCTTGTGCGATATTCTCGCCCAGCTTGACACTCGTTCGGGTCGTCATCCGCCGCTGACGTGCGGCGATGCCGCGTTCGCTGGTGGTGGGGGTGCTGTCGCTCATGATGCGTATCCATCAGGTAAAATACAAATGGATGGGACAGCTTTGGCCGCCCCACCCGATGAAGCAAAGCCCTTACTTCAGGCCGAAAGCTTCCAGATCCATTTCCGCGATGCGGTTGGTCACAGGGAAGAAGCCAGAGCGCACAACGTCCTGCTGGCCCTGCTGGCTGTAGACGTAGCGCACGAATTCGGCGCGCAGCGGCTCCAGTTCAGCATTCGGGTCCACGTTCATGTAGATATACAGGAAGCGTGCAACCGGGTAGGTGCCTTCCGGCGCATCATCGGTGGTGTAGCAGGTGCCGTCGTCGCCACGGATATCCAGCGCGCGCACGTCCGCAGTTGCATAGCCGACACCCGAATAGCCAATGCCGCCAAGGTCAGCAGCGACGCCCTGAATAACGGTCGAGGAACCGGGCTGTTCACGCACTTCTGGGCTGTAGTCGCCACCAAAAAGCGCGACTTCGCGGAAGTAACCGTAGGTACCCGAAGCCGAGTTCCGGCCATAGGTGGCAATCGGGCGGTCTGCCCATTCACCTTCTGCACCAACCTGACCCCAGGTGGTGATCGCCTCATCAGCGCCACCGGCACGGGTGGAGGAGAAGATCGCATCGACTTCCTGCAGGCTCAGGCAGGTCACAGGGTTGTCGCGGTGCACGAACACACCGATGGCATCGATCGCACCACGCATCGGAATCGGCGCATAGCCATAACGGGCTTCAAATTCCTCGATCTCGGTTCCGCGCATCGGGCGCGACATCGGGCCGAACTGGGCGGTGCCTTCGACCAGAGCGGGCGGGGCTGTGCCCGAACCGGCACCCTGAATCTGAACGGCGACGTTCGGGTAGAAGCCGCGGAAGCCTTCCGACCACAGGGTCATCAGGTTGTTGAGCGTGTCCGACCCGATCGAGGTCAGGTTGCCCGAAACGCCGGAAGCAGCTTCATAGCTGGGCAGGTTCGGGTCGACATTCTGGGCAGAAGCCACGCCGGTGCTGAGAGCCAGCACGGAAACAGCAGCGGTAAGGGAGAAGGATGTGCGCATGAAACGCTCCTCTTGTTTGACGCCCCGGATGGGCAGGTTGGCAACACCGCCCGGATACGGACGCCGTGTAACGGCATTATGACAATCACCGAGTTAGTCGCTTTTTCCCGTTGCCTGACCACAAAGGCCCCCTGTCAGACCACGCCAGGGCACGTTGCTGACCTACAAATGACAGGTAAGCGCGCCCGATGCCGTAGATGAACCAACGCAGATCGCATGTCCGAAGCGGCGCTCTCATCGGCAACTCTCTGCCTTGTGTTGCCCGCGTGAACAGTTGGGGTCTTCCGCAATGCAAAAAATGCGATATCTAACCGGCATGAGTATGACCCGTCGTTCCCTCCTGTTTGCCCTGCCTGCCCTCGCGCTGGCCCGCCCCGCATTTGCCCAGGCGATCCCGCTGAGCGAGATTTCGCGCTACTTCAACGGCTTCACCACGGCAGAAGGCGAATTTACCCAGATCAACCCGGATGGTTCACTGTCCACCGGGCGCGTCTTTATCCGCCGCCCCGGACGTGTGCGGTTCGAATATGACCCACCCGACCAGTCACTTGTCATGGCGGGCGGCGGTCAGGTCGCGATTTTTGACGGGCGGTCCAATCAAGGGCCGAACCAATATCCCCTGCGCCAGACGCCTCTGAACCTGATCCTCGAACAGAATGTCGATTTCTCGAATCGCAGCATGGTCGTGGGCCACACGCATGATGACACGACAACCACCGTCGTCGCGCAGGACCCTGAAAACCCGCAATACGGCTCGATCAGGCTGGTGTTTTCAGCCAATCCGACTGAATTGCGGCAATGGGTGATCCGCGATGACACCGGTGCAGAAACCACGGTGATTCTGGGGAATATGCGCTTTGGCGGGGATCTGTCGGCGCGACTGTTCAACATCACTGCCGAAGCTGACGCGCGGGGACGATAACGCGCGCGCGGGCTTGATGGCACGCGATTGCGCGCCATCTTGAACCTGCATGTTCATCCTAAGCCCCGAAACGGTTCTGAATGTGGATGCCCTGCGCATCCGCTGGGTGCCGCGCAAATACCTTGCGCTGACCTCTGTCTGGCCTCGGGGTGGAGGCTGGCGGCTTTGGGCGCGGCTGATCTTCGAGAAGGAAGTGCTGCGATACACGCTGACGCTGCTGCCTTTCGTTGTCGCGGCGCTTGTCTGGACCGACTATGCCGTGGTTATTGCGCAAGCGCCGATCCCCATGCTGATCGTGATCTATCTGGTCGAATCGCGCGTGTTGCGCGCGACCGATGCCCGGCGAAAGGCACTGATCTCGGATATTCAGGCCGATGCCGGTCTGGACACGCTGCGCGCACGCGCGCGCAGTCTGCTGGGCCGGATTGCGGCCCGTCGGGGGCTGACATCAGGCACCCTGCATCTCGTGATCGAACAATCCGATCTGCTGCGCGTGCCGCCCCTGACGCTGGTTTCAGTGCAAGCCGAGGACGGTCCGGAATTGCTGGCGCTGGACCCGACCGAACGCGGAATGCTGGCAACGGAACTGTTTGCCCCGCCGCTGACCGAACGCACGCTGCAACATATCGGCCTTGCGCGGCGAATCGAGGTGCATGACCTGACACTTGACCCGTCCAAGGTGTCGGCCCATGCGCGCATGGCAGCGCTGATGGCAGAACAGTCAGCGCGCCAGTGACAGCACCTGACCAAAGGCCGGTCTGGGTGGTTGTGCCAGCGGACAGGCCCAGATCACACGCAAGCCCTTGGGCACAAGACCCATCGGGCCGTCCATGTCACTGAGAACGATCAGGGCCGCAGGGCGCAGGCCCGCCGCCCGCTCAAGGACCGGACGAAAATCCGTCCCGCCCCCCTGCGGCAGTTCCAGATCAGCCAGCACCTGCCTGACGCGTGTCGCTTCCAGCGCCATTTCGGACCGGATGGATTCATCAAAGACGATCAGCCGCAAATCCACACGCATGCGGCGCACGATACCCGTGATCTCGGCCAGAAACAGGCGCAGGGTCACCGGCGCGATCGAGCCAGAGCAATCCAGCGCCACAACAAGGCGCGGCTGATGCACAGGTGCGGACTGGCGCGGTTGCCAAGGTGGCAGAGTGTCCCCTGCCTCCAGCGCCTGCGCCGCCTGCGCCAGCCATCGTGGCGACGGACGCGACGGGTTGGGTGCCCAGCGCGGCAGCATGGCATTCAGAACCAGCCGCCGCAAGATCACCTCCCACGGCATGCGCGGTTGTGGCAGATCCCCCAACGGCGCACCCAAGGCCCCGACCCCCACACCCGCCGCGCGCCCTGCCGCCATCGCGCGCGCAAGATGCGCCTGCCAGTCGCCCGCATCCAGCCCTTCCGTTCCGCCCGCCTGCGCCTCGTCCCCGCATTCAGGCGACAGGTCAGGGCGAAAACCCTGCCCCTGCGCATGGTCACGCACAGACCCCCCTGCGCCGTCACGCCCACGCCCTTCGGCGCGCTGCAACTGGTGATACAGCCGCTCGGCATCCCATTGGGACAGCACGCTTTCGGGTGGGCCTTCCTGCCCCATCGTCGCCAGCAGACCGGACAGACGCAAGACCGGGCGGGGCAATACGTGGCCTGCGCACAGGATCGCCTCATTCACGATGGCATCGCAGGCCATCTGCCACAGGTCAGGCGCGAAATCGGCCCCCAGCCGCTCTGCCATCGCCCCCATGCGCGCCGAATGCTGCAAGGCCACATGCAGGATATGATGCCCCGCTACCCCGATCTGCTGGTGCAGCGGCAGCGCCGCAAACCCTGCCCCATACCCGATCTTGCTGCCCTGTGTTTCGGCCATGTCCACTGTGTCAGTGTCGCGGTGCCGGCACCATAGCGCCAGTGTCGCCAGTGCCGGGTCAAATTCGGTCAGGGCCTGCAACGCCGGGCTGGCGCGGGACGAATGCCGTTGCTCAGCCAAGCCCGGCGAACTCGCGCTCGGCGGCATAGGCCGCATAGGCGGGCGAGGTCAGAAACGCCTCTTGCCAGCCATTCTCCAGCGCCTTTGCGATCAGCAACTCGAAGCCATGGGTGCCCAGTTCCGCCAATGGCATCGCACTGAAGGGCGCACCGCGCCGGTCACCCAGCTCGCGCAGTTCCGCCATGATCTCGATGATGGCAGGCAAGCGGGCGTCGTCCGCGCGCGTGATCAGCGCATAGACCAGCGCCGTCAACCCATGCAGCGATGCCGGATACAGCGACAGACGGTTCTGCGCCTTGGCGTCCAGCAGCGCCTCCAGATGGACCGTCGCGGCGATCTCTTCGGCGATCAGACGAAACTCGCTGGCGACGGCCTCGCCCAGCACGCCAGCAATCGCCAGATTGCGCAAGGTCCGGTCGGGGATCGAGCCCAGAATCTGCGACACCCGCGCCCATGACCGGGGCGTGCAAGCGATCATCTCACCCTTGCGAAGCGCGTCC
>SKRW01000021.1 GCA_007118295.1 Paracoccaceae bacterium
CATCGGGATCAGCATCCCGGTCATGCGCATGTTGATCGTGACGCATGCATCCCAGTCCTTCAGCGCGATGTGACTGGCCGGGCTCATTGGCGGGGCGTGGATGGCCGTGTGCACCCACAGGTCCAGATGCCCCCACCGGTCATGGATGTCGCGGCACAGATGGCGCACGGCATCGTCTTTGCTGATATCGAGTGCGGCCAGTGTCGCACTGCCGCGGTGTGCCTGAATACGGTCGTCCAGCTCTTCCAGCGCGCCCAATGTGCGCCCGACAGCGACCACATGCCAGCCTGACGCCGCCAGATGTTCTGCCATAGCAGCACCCAGACCCCGCGAAGCGCCGGTCACAAGGGCGAGTTTCTTTTCAGTGCCATGTGTCATGCGGCCTCATAGTCCGAGCGCCTGGCACTTGGCAAGAGCGGTGATATGGCAACACCACGGGTGGTGAGATGGCAGGGATCGGCAAGAATCCGCTTGACTCGAATCTCTTGCTGGCGCGCATTGAGAGTCCTTGGGGACGTTATTTGCGATTTATTACACGGGGGACGGAATGCTGCGCAAACACGCTGCGATTTTTCTTTTTGCCTTGATGCTGATCTGGCCTGCGCAGCAGGCGGCTGCCGACCGTCTGGTCGCGCGCGTCAGTATCGCCGAACAGGTCATGCATGTCTATCATCACGGGCAGTTGCTGTATGAATGGCCAGTGTCGACTGCGCGCTCTGGCAAGATTACCCCGACGGGCCAATGGCGCCCGCAATTCCTGTCGCGCAATCATCGCTCGTCGCGCTACAACAACGCACCGATGCCATATTCGGTATTCTATTCCGGGCATTATGCCATCCATGGCACCAACGAGATCAATCGGTTGGGCCGCCCTGCCTCGGCGGGCTGCGTGCGACTGCATCCAGAGAATGCCCGCAAGTTTTTCGACATGGTCCGGGCCGAAGGCATGGCACAAACCCGCGTCGTTGTCGTGAACTGAACCGGCCTGTCTGCGTGAGTCTTGCCTGCAACAGGCGGCCCCCATGATATGGTGGGCCGTCATTGGCGCTACCCAACGGGTCGGGGTTTGCCTATATTGGTTGAATAAGACCAACAAGGCAACGCGAGGGAGAGGACATGCGCTGTCCGTTTTGCGGCAATACCGACACTCAGGTGAAGGATTCACGGCCCGCCGAAGATCATGGTGCCATCCGCCGAAGGCGCTTTTGCCCGGCCTGTGGGGGGCGCTTTACGACCTATGAACGGGTGCAGTTGCGCGATCTGGTGGTGATCAAGTCCAATGGCCGGCGCGAGGCGTTTGATCGCGAAAAGCTGGAGCGCTCGATCCGGATCGCGATGCAGAAACGCCCCATCGAGCATGAGCGCATTGACCAGATGATCTCGGGTATCGTTCGGCGGCTGGAGAGTCTGGGCGACACCGACATCCCGTCGGCCATGATCGGCGAGATCGTGATGGAAACGCTCGCGCGGATCGACACTGTGGCCTATGTGCGCTTTGCCAGCGTCTACAAGAATTTTCAGGAAGCGGATGATTTCGACAAGTTCGTCTCGGAGTTGCGACCCGAGGCGAAAAGCGTCGAGTGATCCTTGGCCAGCGACACTGATCGCCGTTTCATGCGTCTGGCCATTGGCCTTGGCGCGCGCGGGTTGGGGCAGGTCTGGCCCAACCCGGCAGTTGGCTGCGTTCTGGTGCGCGGAGGGCGCATCCTCGCGCGGGGCTGGACCCAGCCCGGTGGCCGCCCCCATGCCGAAGCGATTGCCCTTGCGCGCTGCGATGCGCGTGGCGCGACGGCCTATGTCAGTCTGGAACCCTGTGCCCATCACGGCAAGACACCGCCTTGCGCCGAGGCGCTGATCGCGGCGGGCGTGGCGCGTGTCGTCACAGCGCTGACCGATCCCGACCCGCGCGTGGCGGGGCGGGGGCACGCCATGCTGCGCGCCGCTGGTGTCGAGGTGGTCGAGGGCGTCGAGGCCGCACAGGCGCGCGAGGCGCAGGCCGGGTTCCTGTTGCGCGTGACCGAAGGGCGCCCGCTGGTGACGCTGAAACTCGCGCTGACACTGGACGGACGGATCGCCACGGCTGCGGGCGAGAGCCGCTGGATTACCGGACCAGAGGCGCGTCGCGCCGTCCACGCATTGCGGGCCTGCCATGATGCCGTGATGATCGGAGGCGGGACCGCGCGCGCGGATGATCCGGACCTGCGCGTCCGGGGGCTTGGGGTAACACGGCAGCCTGTGCGGGTCGTTGCAAGCCAAGGGCTGGACCTGCCAGTGTCGGGGCGTCTGGGGGCCAGTGCAGGCGAGACGCCGGTCTGGCTGGTGCATGGGTCCACAGCCCCGCTTGTGGCACAAGCTGAATGGCAGGCGGCAGGGGCTGAACTGATCCCCTGCGCCGCCGCGCCGGACGGGCTGGATCTGGGTGAAATGCTGCAGGCGCTGGCGGCGCGTGGCCTCACGCGCGTGCTGTGCGAAGGCGGGGGTGCGCTGGCGGCGGGTTTGCTGCGCCTTGGGCTTGTGGATGAGATGGTGGTGTTCACGGCGGGCAAGGTCATCGGGGCCGATGGGCGCGCAGGCATGGGGCCGCTGGGCCTTGCCGCGCTTGCCAAGGCACCAAGGTTTGATCTGGTGCAGGTGCGCGCGGTGGGGGCGGACGTTCTGCAGGTCTGGCGTCGTTTCAGTGGATGACGGACAAGGGGGCTTTGCCCCCGTCCCGCAAGCGGGACTCCCCCAGGATATTTTTGCAAAGATGAAAGGGCGGGGCGCGGGCAGGGTGGCAGCGACAGGCGCGCGGGCGCGGGTCACTGGACTGCTGCCTTGCGGCGCTTGCGTCCGCCAGCGCGCGCGCGATAGCGTAGAAGCATGAGTCCCTTCCGGTCGCATATGCACCATGCCTTGTCCGAAGCGCGCGCCGCAGCAGCGCGTGGCGAGGTGCCCGTGGGTGCGGTCATTGTGTCGGCTGATGGCGGGGTGATTGCGGCGGCGGGGAACCGGACTCGCGAATTGTGCGACCCTACGGCGCATGCAGAGATACTGGCCATCCGGGCGGCCTGCGCGCATCTGGGGCAGGAACGGCTGCCGGGATGCGATCTCTATGTCACGCTGGAACCTTGTCCGATGTGTGCCTCTGCCATATCACAGGCGCGAATCCGGCGGCTGTATTATGGCGCGACAGACCCCAAGTCAGGCGGGGTCGCGCAGGGACCGCGCATTTTCGCGCATCCCCAGTGCCATCATCTGCCCGAAATCTATGAGGGGATTGATGCGGGTGCGGCCGAGGACCTGTTGCGCACGTTCTTTGCCGGGTTGCGCTGAGGGATCATGCTGAACGAACAGGTCATCGCCTATTGCGAGCGCACGGATCTCACCTATTGGTCCGAGCCGGTCAATGCCCTGACCAACGCGTCCTTTCTGATCGCGGCGGCGCTGGTCTGGCGGCAAACGGCGGGGCTGCCACTGGCGCGCGCGCTGGCAGTGGTGCTGGTCGTGATCGGAGTGGGGTCGTTTCTGTGGCACACCCATGCGACGGGTTGGGCGGGGCTGGCGGATGTGGTGCCGATCCTTGTGTTCATCCTGCTGTATCTCTTTGCCGCGACACGCGATTTCCTGAACCTGCCTGCCATCTGGGCCTTGGGCGCGGTGCTGTTGTTCCTGCCGTATGCAGTGGCGTTTTCATGGGCCGCATCGCAGGTCATGCCGGGGCTTGGGGCCAATGCGGCCTATTTCAGCGTTGCGGCCTTGATCGCAGCCTATGGGCTGCGGTTGCGCCAGACGGCGACCGGGCAGGGGCTGATGATCGGGGCGGGACTGCTATGCGTGTCTCTGGGCTTTCGGATGGCCGATGGTGCCGTCTGTGCGATCTTTCCCATCGGCTCGCATTTCATGTGGCATATCCTGAACGGGGTAATGCTCGGCTGGATGATCCATGTCTATTGTCGCCACATGCGGGCTGCCCCACCCCCGGCATGAAAACGCCCCGCGCAAGGCTGCGCGGGGCGTGTAGGAATGCTCAGATCCGGGCGTGGATCAGGTGATCGTCTCGATCGTGCGTGCAAGGTCGCTGGCCAGCTTGTCCAGCCTGTCCTTGTCCGGCCCGGAACTTGCCGCTGCCTTGTCGCGCGTCTCGGTCAGGATCGCTTCCAGCGCTTCGCGCCCTTCCGGCCCAGCCGGATAGGCGCGCTCGGCCAGCACCGAGGCACCCTGCGGAGTGATCTCGGCAAAGCCGCCCGTGACGACATAGCGCGTGGCCCCCTCTGCCCCTTCGGTCACAAGGACGCCGGGCCGCAGGGTGGTGATCATCGGCGCATGCAGGGGCATGGCTGTCAGGTCGCCATCAGCGCCGGGGATCTGCACGGCCCGCACGGGTCCGGACGCAAGCTTGCGTTCCGGACTGACGAGGTCGAATTGCATGGTGTCAGCCATCAGGCCCTCCTTAGGCCGCAGCGGCCAGACGCTCGGCTTTTGCGACCACGTCGTCAATATCGCCTACCATGTAGAAGGCGGCTTCGGGCAGATGGTCGTATTTACCCGCCACCACAGCCTTGAAGGACGCGATGGTTTTCTCCAGCGGAACCTGAATCCCGTCCGAGCCAGTAAACACTTTTGCCACGTCGAAAGGCTGCGACAGGAAGCGCTGGATCTTGCGCGCACGTGCCACGGTGATTTTGTCTTCTTCGGACAATTCGTCCATGCCAAGGATGGCGATGATATCCTGAAGCGACTTGTAGCGCTGCAGGATACCCTGCACATCGCGCGCCACCTGATAATGCTCTTCGCCGATATAGGTCGCATCCATCAGGCGCGAGTTGGAATCGAGCGGGTCCACAGCCGGGTAGATGCCCAGCTCCGAGATCGCGCGCGACAGAACCGTGGTCGCATCAAGGTGCGCAAATGACGTGGCCGGCGCAGGGTCGGTCAGGTCGTCCGCAGGCACATAGATCGCCTGCACCGAGGTGATCGAGCCTGCCTTGGTCGAGGTGATGCGTTCCTGCAGCGCGCCCATGTCAGTGGCCAGCGTTGGCTGGTAGCCCACAGCCGACGGGATACGCCCCAGAAGTGCCGAAACCTCGGAGCCCGCCTGGGTGAAGCGGAAGATGTTGTCGACGAAGAACAGCACGTCAGTGCCCGACTGGTCGCGGAACTGCTCGGCCAGTGTCAGGCCGGTCAGCGCGACACGCGCACGCGCGCCGGGAGGCTCGTTCATCTGGCCATAGACCAGCGCCACTTTCGATTCAGACAGGTTATTGATGTTGATAACGCCCGATTCCATCATCTCGTGATAGAGGTCGTTGCCCTCGCGCGTCCGCTCGCCCACACCGGCGAAAACCGAATAGCCCGAGTGCACCTTGGCGATGTTGTTGATCAGTTCCATGATCAGAACCGTCTTGCCCACACCGGCACCACCGAACAGGCCGATCTTGCCACCCTTGGAGTAGGGAGCCAGCAGGTCGATGACCTTGATGCCGGTGACAAGGATTTCCGATTCCGTGGACTGCTCGGCAAAGCCGGGTGCAGGCTGGTGGATGGCGCGGCGCTCGGTCGCCTCGACGGGTGCACCTTCGTCCACCGGCTCACCGACCACGTTCAGGATGCGCCCCAGAGTGGCGTCGCCCACGGGAACCATGATCGGCTCGCCCGTGTCGCCGACTTCCTGACCACGGACCAGACCTTCGGTCGCGTCCATGGCGATGGTGCGCACAGTGTTTTCGCCCAGATGCTGGGCCACTTCGAGGACGAGGCGCTTGCCGTTATTGTCGGTTACCAGCGCGTTCAGGATGGGCGGCAGCTCGCCGTCGAACTGCACGTCCACGACGGCGCCGATCACCTGTGTGATTTTGCCTTTGGTTGCCATGTTCATCTCTCTCCGGGTTCTCTAGAGCGCTTCCGCGCCCGAAATAATCTCGATAAGCTCTTTGGTGATCGCGGCCTGACGCGAGCGGTTGTACTGGATGGTCAGCCGGTCGATCATGTCGCCTGCGTTGCGGGTGGCGTTGTCCATTGCGGACATCCGCGCGCCCTGTTCCGAGGCACCGTTTTCCAGAAGGGCGGTGAAGATCTGCGTCGTCACAGCGCGTGGCAGCAGGTCTTCGAGGATCGCCTCTTCCGATGGCTCATATTCATAGAGCAGGCTGGTTTCGGCTTCCTGCGGCACTTCGGCGGGGATGATCTGCTTGGGCGTCGGGATCTGGCTGATCACCGATTCAAAGCGGTTGTAGAAGATCGTCGCCACATCGAATTCACCGGCGTCATACATCGCAAAGACCTGCTTCGAGATATCGGCTGCATTCTCGTAGCTGACGCGCTTGACATCGCTCAGGTCCACATGGGCCACCAGATGGGCCCCCAGATCGCGGCGCAACTGTTCGCGGCCTTTCTTGCCGACTGTCAGGATCTTAACGGTCTTGCCTTCTTTCAGCAGCTTTCCGGCACGGTAGCGGGCGACCTTTACGATTGACGAGTTGAAACCACCGCACAGCCCGCGCTCTGCCGTCATGACGATCAGCAGATGCGTCTGATCGCTGCCAGTGCCAGCAAGCATCTTGGGCGCTGTGGGCGAGTCCGCGACAGAGGCCGCAAGACCGTTGACCACATCGGCCAGCTTCTCGGCATAGGGGCGCGCGGCCTCGGCCGCATCCTGGGCGCGGCGGAGTTTTGCCGCCGCGACCATCTGCATGGCTTTCGTGATCTTTCGCGTCGATTTGACGCTGCCGATCCGGTTCTTGAGGTCCTTGAGGTTAGGCATACGCTGTTCCTCTCACCGCCCTCAGGCGAAGTCTTTCGCGAATTCATCCAGAGCGGCGCGGATTTTCTCTTCCAGATCGCCCTTTACCTTGCGGTCGTTGTTGGTGATGTCGTCCAGCACGGCCTTGTGCTTGCCGCGCAGATGCGCCAGCAGGCCCTTTTCAAAGCGACCGACATCCTTGACAGCGATTGTGTCAAGGTAGCCCTGGGTGCCCGCAAAGATCACGCAGACAATCTCGGCGTTTGTCATGGGCGAATACTGGCCCTGCTTCATCAGTTCGGTCAGGCGCGCACCACGGTTCAGCAGTTTCTGCGTGGACGCATCCAGGTCCGACCCGAATTGCGCAAAGGCCGCCATTTCGCGGTATTGTGCGAGTTCCAACTTCACCGGACCGGCAACAGATTTCATTGCATCCGTCTGTGCAGACGAGCCAACCCGCGACACCGAAAGACCCGTGTTCACAGCCGGGCGGATGCCCTGATAGAACAGCTCGGTTTCAAGGAAGATCTGGCCGTCCGTGATCGAGATCACGTTGGTCGGAATAAAGGCCGACACGTCGCCGCCTTGCGTTTCGATGATCGGCAGGGCCGTCAGCGAGCCTGCGCCGAAATCTTCGTTCAGCTTGGCCGAACGCTCCAGCAGGCGCGAGTGCAGGTAGAATACGTCACCGGGGTAGGCTTCGCGGCCCGGCGGGCGGCGCAGCAGCAGCGACATCTGACGGTAGGCGACGGCCTGCTTGGACAGGTCATCATAGATGATCAGGGCGTGACGGCCATTGTCGCGGAAATGTTCGGCCATCGCGGTTGCGGCATAGGGGGCCAGAAACTGCATCGGTGCGGG
>SKRW01000257.1 GCA_007118295.1 Paracoccaceae bacterium
GCCAATAGGCTAAGGGGATGAACACGCATGTCCAGACCGACCGACCGCGACATGGCTCTGGCCCGGCAAGCACGCCTTGCCGCGCTGGTCATGGCTGCCGCGATCGTGGGCTGGGTCGTGCTGGGATGGATAGGGCGCGACTATGGCTGGGACCCGCGCTATGCGTTCCTTATCGATTTCGCGGCACTCGGGGCGTTTGCCTGGGCGCTGATCGTCACATTCCGCGTCTGGCGGCAGGGCAAGTCCGGCAAGTAACCGGTAGCAAGGGGTAACATATGCTCAAGGATCAGGACCGCATCTTTACCAACCTGTACGGTATGCATGATCGCTCGCTGAAAGGCGCGCAGGCGCGCGGGCATTGGGACGGAACAAAGAAGATTCTGGAAAAGGGCCGCGACTGGATCGTGGACGAGATGAAACAGTCGGGCCTGCGCGGGCGTGGGGGGGCTGGCTTTCCAACGGGTCTCAAATGGTCGTTCATGCCCAAGGAAAGCGACGGGCGTCCGGCCTATCTGGTGGTCAATGCCGACGAATCCGAACCCGGCACCTGCAAGGACCGCGAGATCATGCGCCATGATCCGCACACATTGGTCGAAGGGTGCCTGATCGCGTCTTTCGCGATGAATGCGCATGCCTGCTATATCTACATCCGCGGCGAGTATATCCGCGAGAAGGAAGCGTTGCAGGCCGCGATTGACGAAGCCTATGATGCCGGGCTGGTTGGTCCCAATGCCTGCGGGTCGGGCTGGGATTTCGATATTTACCTGCATCATGGTGCGGGTGCGTATATCTGTGGCGAGGAAACCGCGCTGCTGGAAAGCCTTGAGGGGCGCAAGGGCATGCCGCGCATGAAGCCGCCCTTTCCGGCGGGGGCGGGGTTGTATGGCTGCCCGACGACTGTGAACAATGTGGAATCGATTGCCGTGGTCCCCACGATCCTGCGCCGGGGTGGGGCGTGGTTCGCGGGGTTTGGCCGTCCGAATAACGCGGGCACTAAGCTGTTTGCCATCTCGGGCCATGTGAACAAACCTTGCGTGGTGGAAGAGGCCATGTCGATCAGTTTCGAGGAGTTGATCGAGACGCATTGCGGCGGCATTCGCGGCGGCTGGGACAACCTGCTGGCAGTGATCCCTGGCGGGTCCTCCGTGCCCTGTGTGCGCGGCGAAAAGATGCGTGCCGCAACGATGGATTTCGACTATCTGCGCAATGACCTGCAATCGGGTCTTGGCACGGCGGCTGTCATCGTGATGGACCGGCAGACTGATATCGTGAAGGCGATCTGGCGTCTTTCCAAGTTTTACAAGCACGAAAGCTGCGGCCAGTGCACGCCCTGTCGCGAGGGCACAGGCTGGATGATGCGCGTGATGGACCGTCTGGTGCGCGGCGAGGCCGAGATGGAAGAGATCGACATGCTGTGGGATGTGACCAAGCAGGTCGAGGGGCACACCATCTGTGCGCTTGGCGATGCCGCCGCATGGCCGATTCAGGGGCTGATCCGCAATTTCCGCGATGTGATCGAGGATCGTATCCGCGCGCAGAAAGCGGGTCGTGTCAGCAAAGTGGCGGCGGAGTAGACATGACGCACGCGGGTCATCATCTGGCGCAACTGAATGTCGGTCGGCTGGCAGCCCCCGTCGATGACCCGCGCGTGGCCGAATTCATGGGCGCGTTGGACCGGGTGAACGGGATCGGCAAGCGCAGCCCCGGATTCGTGTGGATGATGGAAGGCTCGGGCGAACCGGGCAAGGGTAACACTGAAAATTGCATTGCAGGTGATCCGCAATTCGTGGCCAACCTGACCGTCTGGACCGATGTCGCGTCACTGGAGCAGTTTGTCTGGAACACGGTGCACCGGCAGTTCTATGCCCGCCGGACCGAGTGGTTTCAGGTTATGGGCGCGCAGCATTTCGTCATGTGGTGGGTGCCCGAAGGGCATCGGCCAACACTCGACGAGGGTTTGGCGCGACTGGAGCATCTGCGCGCGCATGGGGCCAGCGATCATGCCTTTGGCTGGGACTGGCTGGCCGAGGCCAAGCTATGGACGCGGCGGTCTTGTGCCGTCGCAGCGGAGTAACGCCGATGAGATACGCAATCCTTGCGCTGGCAGCAGCGCTGAGCATCACCGGTGGCGCAAGTGCCGCCACCACGCAGGCCCAGATAAACGAGGCGCTGCGCAACAACCCGCAAGTCTATAACGGGCTGTTTACGGCGGCGCTGATCCGCCATGTGACCGATACCTGCCCGGATGTGCGCCCGCCGGGGCGTCTGGCGCGGGTCAATTATTTCCTGTCGCTCTATAACCGGGCGCGCGGCATGGGCTATACGCGTGCCCAGATCGAGGCCTTTGTCGAGGACAAGGCCGAGCAGGCGCGCATGAAATCACTGGTCGAGCGTCACCTGCAGCGCGCGGGCGTCAACCCCGCCAGCGAGGCCGAGGTCTGCGCCTATGCCCGCACCCAGATCGCCGAGCGCACTGCGCTTGGCCGCCAGTTGTCCGAAAGGTAAGCCATGTCGCAATTGCGCAAGATCATCATCGACGGCAACGAGGTCGAGGTTCCCCCCGAGATGACCCTGATTCAGGCCTGCGAACAGGCCGGTGTCGAGATTCCGCGGTTCTGCTATCATGAACGGCTGTCGATTGCCGGCAATTGCCGCATGTGTCTGGTCGAGGTGGTGGGCGGCCCGCCCAAGCCTGCAGCCTCTTGTGCGATGCAGGTCAAGGACCTGCGCCCCGGTCCCGAAGGTGCCCCGCCAGTGATCAAGACCAACTCGCCCATGGTCAAGAAGGCCCGCGAAGGTGTCATGGAGTTCCTGCTCATCAACCACCCGCTGGATTGCCCGATCTGCGATCAGGGCGGCGAGTGCGATTTGCAGGATCAGGCCATGGCCTACGGGGTGGATTTTTCGCGCTACCGCGAACCCAAGCGCGCGGTCGAGGATTTGCAGCTTGGCCCGCTGGTCGAAACCCACATGACGCGTTGTATTTCCTGCACGCGCTGTGTGCGCTTCACCACCGAAGTGGCGGGCGTGTCGGTCATGGGCCAGACCGGGCGCGGCGAGGATGCCGAGATCACCACCTATCTGGGCGCGCTGATCGAGTCGGAAATGGTGGGCAACATTGTCGATCTGTGCCCGGTGGGTGCGCTGGTGTCCAAACCCTACAGCTTTACCGCGCGGCCATGGGAACTGACAAAGACCGAAACCATCGATGTGATGGATGCGCTTGGCTCCAACATCCGGGTCGATACCAAGGGCCGTGAAGTGATGCGCATCCTGCCACGCAACCATGACGGCGTGAATGAAGAATGGCTGTCGGACAAGTCGCGCTATGTCTGGGACGGGCTGAAGCGCCAGCGCCTTGACCGGCCCTACATCCGCGAGAATGGCAGGCTGCGACCCGCAAACTGGGACGAGGCACTTGTCGCGGCGGCGCAAGCGATGAAAGGCAAGAAGCTGACCGGTCTGGTCGGGGATCTGGCCCCGGTCGAGGCGGCCTATGCGCTGAAACTGCTGGTCGAAGGGCAGGGTGGCACGGTCGAGTGCCGCACCGATGGCGCGCATCTGCCCGGCGGCAACCGTTCCGGCTATGTCGGCACGGCCTTGATCGAGGATATTGACCACGCCGAGTTCATTCAGTTGATCGGCACAAACCCGCGCCTTGAATCGCCGGTGCTGAACGCGCGTATCCGCAAGGCATGGCTGAACGGGGCCAGCATCGGCCTGGTGGGCGAAGCCGCAGATCTGACCTATGAGTATGCGCATGTGGGAACAGATCGCGCCGCGCTCGAAAGCCTGCTGGGCAGAGATTACGCCAAGGTCAAAGAGGCCGAGAGTGTTGTGATCGTCGGTCAGGGTGCCTTGCGCGACGCTGATGGCGCTGCGGTGCTGGCTGCCGCCATGAAACTGGCGCAGGACACCGCGTCCAAACTGCTTGTCCTGCATACGGCGGCAAGCCGCGTGGGGGCCATGGATATCGGTTGCGTGACCGAGGGCGGCATGTCCGCTGCTGTGGACGGGGCCGAGGTGATCTACAATCTGGGGGCCGATGAGGTCGAGATCGCGCCGGGCGCATTCGTCATTTATCAGGGTAGCCATGGCGACCGGGGCGCGCATCGTGCCGACATAATCCTGCCGGGGTCGGCCTACACCGAGGAACCGGGCCTGTTCGTCAATACCGAAGGCCGCCCGCAGCTTGCGCTGCGCGCAGGCTTTGCACCGGGCGAGGCCAAGGAAAACTGGGCGATTCTGCGCGCCCTCTCGGGCGAGTTGGGCGATGTGCTGCCGTTTGACAGCATCACCGCGCTGCGCCAGCATCTGACGCACGCTTTTCCGCATCTGGGCGACATTGACATGGTGCCGGAAAACGAGTGGCTTCCCTTGAAGGGTGGAAAGCTGGCCAAAGCCGATTTCCGCAATGCCGTATCGGATTTCTACCTGACCAATCCTATCGCGCGGGCGTCGTCCCTGATGGCGGAACTGTCCGCAATGGCCAAATCGCGGCGCGATACGCCCATGGCGGCCGAGTGAGGAATGATGCGCGCACCCTTCCTTCTGGCGCTGTCCTGCGCGGGCCTGATGGCCTGCGCCGAGCGCGAGGAGCGCGTGGCAGGCATGGACCTGCCGCGCAATGCGCAATATCTGGGCGTGGATACACGCCTGCTGGACGAGAGCACGGTCAGTGTGCTGGTGCGGATGCGGGGCGCGCGCGGGCGCGGGGATGTGGTGGCCTATGCGCGTTGTGCGGCGGCGCAATATGCGCTAATCCGCGGCTACAGTTTCGCTCAGCATGTGCGCACGACCGTGCAGCAACGTGGCGATGTCTGGGAAGGGGATGGCGGTTTCGTCATCTCGCCCGATTTGCCACTGGGGCTGCGCAACATGGATGCAGAGGTGATCGTGGATGATTGCCGCGAGCAAGGCATCCCAACGGTATGAGAATTTGAGGGACCTATGAACGAGTTTCTGAACACCGGCCTTGGGATAACCGTGCTGATCGCGGCGCAATCGCTGCTGGTTGTGGGCTTCGTCATGATCAGCCTGATCTTTCTGGTCTATGCCGACCGCAAGGTCTGGGCGGCTGTCCAGATGCGGCGCGGGCCGAATGTGGTGGGGCCGTGGGGGCTGTTGCAGACATTTGCCGATGCGATCAAGTTCGTCGTCAAGGAAGTTGTGATTCCGGCGGGCGTGGACCGGCCCGTCTATTTCCTCGCACCGCTGCTGTCCTTCGTGCTGGCGATGCTGGCCTGGGCAGTGATTCCGTTCAATGACGGCTGGGTGCTGGCCGATATCAATGTGGCGATCCTGTTCGTCTTTGCCATCACCAGCCTTGAAGTTTACGGCGTGATCATGGGCGGTTGGGCGTCGAACAGCAAATATGCCTTCCTCGGCTCGTTGCGCTCTGCTGCGCAGATGGTCTCGTATGAGGTGTCGCTGGGCCTGATCATCATCGGGGTGATCATCTCGACTGGCAGCATGAATTTCGGCGCGATCGTTGCCGCGCAGGATACGGGCTGGGGGCTTTTGGGCTGGTACTGGCTGCCGCATCTGCCGATGGTGATGCTGTTCTTCATTTCGTGCCTTGCCGAAACGAACCGCCCGCCCTTCGATTTGCCCGAGGCCGAATCGGAACTGGTGGCGGGGTTCATGGTGGAGTATGGCTCGACGCCCTATCTGCTGTTCATGGCGGGCGAGTATATTGCCATCTTCCTGATGTGTGCGCTGATCTCGCTGCTATTCTTCGGAGGCTGGCTGTCGCCGATTCCGGGGCTGCCGGACGGGTTCCACTGGATGTTCCTGAAGATGGCCTTCTTCTTCTTCATGTTCGCCATGGTGAAGGCCATCGTGCCGCGCTACCGCTATGACCAACTGATGCGTATTGGCTGGAAAGTGTTTCTGCCGATGTCGCTGGCCTGGGTCGTGGTGATCGCGTTTCTGGCGAAATTCGAGGTTGCGGGCGGCTTCTGGGCCCGCTGGGCGATTGGAGGGTAAGTCATGGGCTTTGACTGGGGACGCGCCATCAAATACGCGCTGATGACCGATTTCATCAGAGGCTTCGGCCTTGGGATGAAATATTTTGTCGCGCCGAAACCGACGCTGAACTACCCCCATGAAAAAGGGCCGCTCAGCCCGCGTTTCCGGGGTGAGCATGCGCTGCGCCGTTACCCGAATGGTGAGGAACGCTGCATCGCGTGCAAACTGTGCGAAGCGATCTGCCCCGCGCAAGCCATCACCATCGACGCGGAACCACGCGACGACGGGTCACGCCGCACCACGCGCTATGACATCGACATGACCAAATGTATCTATTGCGGTTTCTGTCAGGAAGCCTGCCCGGTCGATGCGATTGTCGAGGGGCCGAATTTCGAATTCGCGACCGAAACGCGCGAAGAACTGTTTTACGACAAGGATAAACTGCTTGCGAATGGCGAACGCTGGGAAGCCCAGATCGCCCGCAACCTTGAGATTGACGCGCCCTACCGCTAAAGGGGCTGGCAAAAGGGCGCGAAAGCCGCCCACGACAAAAGGGACCCGAGGGACATGGGCATCGCCGACATCACATTCTACGCCTTTGCGGTGACATTGCTGGGCGCGGGGTTTCTGGTCACGGTATCGCGCAATCCGGTGCATTCGGTGTTGTGGCTGATCCTGTGCTTTCTTTCGGCGGCGGGGTTGTTCGTGCTGTTGGGGGCCGAGTTCATCGCGATGCTGCTGATCATCGTCTATGTGGGCGCGGTCGCGGTGCTGTTCCTGTTCGTCGTGATGATGCTGGACGTGAATTTCGCGGCCCTGAGGGGGGAAATGGCGCGCTATTTCCCGCTGGCTGCAGTCGTCGGCCTTGTGTTGCTGATGCAAATGGCGTTGCTGTTCGGGTCCTGGCAAGAGGCCGAGGGCGCGCGCGACCTGCGCCAGGCGGTGACGCCGGACATGGCCGAGACGCATAATACCAAAGCGCTGGGGATGATCCTCTATGACCAGTATTTCCTGCTGTTTCAGGTGGCGGGGCTGATCCTGCTGGTCGCGATGATCGGGGCGATCGTGCTGACGTTGCGCCACCGCAAGGATGTCAAGCGGCAGGATGTGGTGGCCCAGATGCACCGTGACCCGGCCAAGGCGATGGAACTGAAGGACGTCAAGCCGGGGCAGGGTCTGGGCTGAGGCCCGGTCTGCGCGGACACGCAAAACGCGGGCACCAAAAGCCCCGATACAAACGGAACGAGGGAACCGGAATGGTTGGACTTGAACACTACCTGACCGTGGCGGCGGCATTGTTCGTCATCGGGATTTTCGGGATATTCCTGAACCGCAAGAACATCATCATCATTCTGATGTCGATCGAGTTGATGCTGTTGTCGGTGAATATCAACCTGATCGCCTTTTCCTCGTTCCTGAATGATCTGGTGGGCCAGGTCTTTACCATGTTCGTGCTGACCGTGGCGGCGGCCGAAGCGGCCATCGGGCTGGCCATTCTGGTCTGTTTCTTCCGCAACCGGGGCACGATTGACGTCGAAGACGTCAATGTGATGAAAGGCTGAGCGCATGGCGGTAATAGTTCTTCTGGCCCCGCTTCTGGGTGCGATCATCGCCGGGCTGTTCTGGCGCATGATCGGCGAAAAACCGGCGCAGGTTGTTGCGACGGCGCTCTTGTTCCTGTCGGCCTTTCTGTCCTGGGTCATCTTCCTGACGCATGATGGCAGCGTGCAGCAGATCACGCTGATGCGCTGGATCGACAGCGGCACGCTGGTTGGTGACTGGGCCATCCGGCTGGACCGGTTGACAGCGGTGATGCTGATCGTGATAACCACGGTCTCGGCGCTCGTGCATCTGTATAGCTTTGGCTACATGGCGCATGACGACAATTTCCGCGAGAATGAAAGCTATCGCCCGCGCTTCTTTGCCTATCTGTCGCTGTTTACCTTTGCGATGCTGATGCTGGTGACAGCCGACAACCTTGTGCAGCTATTCTTTGGCTGGGAAGGGGTCGGTCTGGCGTCCTATCTGCTGATCGGCTTCTACTTCCGCAAGCAATCTGCAGGCGCTGCCGCGATGAAGGCCTTTATCGTCAACCGTGTGGGCGATATGGGGCTGATCCTTGCGTTGATGGCGATCTATTTCATCGTCGACTCGATCCAGTATGACGACCTGTTTGCCGCCGCCCCGATGCTGGCTGAAACCACTGTCAGTTTCTTGTGGAGGGACTGGAACGCCGCCAACCTGATCGCGTTCTTGCTGTTCGTGGGGGCAATGGGTAAATCGGCGCAGTTGTTCCTGCACACATGGTTGCCCGACGCGATGGAAGGCCCGACGCCCGTGTCGGCCCTGATCCACGCCGCGACCATGGTCACGGCGGGTGTGTTCCTGATTGCACGCATGTCGCCCTTGATGGAATACGCGACCGAAGTCATGGCCTTCATCGTGTTCATTGGCGCGATGACAGCGCTGTTCGCCGCGACTGTCGGTCTGGTGCAGAACGACATCAAGCGCGTGATCGCCTATTCGACCTGTTCGCAGCTTGGCTTCATGTTCGTGGCCGCCGGGGTCGGCGTCTATTCAGTGGCGATGTTCCATCTGCTGACACATGCCTTCTTCAAGGCGATGCTGTTTCTGGGAGCGGGGTCTGTTATCCATGGCATGCACCACGAACAGGATATGCGCAATTATGGTGGCCTCAGGACCAAGTTGCCGATGACCTTCTACGCGATGCTGATCGGCACGCTGGCGATTACCGGGGTGGGTATTCCGCTGACGATGATCGGCTTTGCGGGTTTTGTGTCCAAGGATGCGATCATTGAATCGGTCTTTGCGTCGGGCACTACCTATGCCTTTACCATTCTGGTTTTCGCGGCAGGCCTGACCAGCTTTTATAGCTGGCGGCTGATGTTCCTGACCTTCTGGGGCGAGGCGCGTGGCGACAAGCACACGCATGAGCACGCCCATGAAAGCCCGCTGACCATGCTGATCCCGCTGGCGGTGCTGGCTGTCGGGTCAGTGCTGGCGGGGATGGTGTTCTACGGGCCGTTCTTTGGCTCGACCGAGCAGGTGCGCGACTATTTCGGTGCGGCGATCTTCATGGCCGAGGGGAATAATCTGGTGACGGAGGCCCATTATGTCCCTGCATGGGTCAAGGTCTCGCCCTTTGTCGCGATGCTGTCTGGGCTGGGGCTGGCGTGGCTGTTCTACATCCGTGACACCGCACTGCCCAAGCGGTTGGCCGAGACCTTCCCCGGTGCCTATCAGTTCCTGCTGAACAAGTGGTATTTCGACGAGATCTACGATGCCGTCTTCGTGCGTCCGGCCAAGTTCATTGGTCGATTCCTGTGGAAGAAAGGCGATGGCGCAGTGATTGACGGCGGTATCAACGGGCTGGCGATGGGGATCATTCCCTTCTTCACCAGACTGGCGGGGCGCGCGCAGTCGGGCTTTCTGTTTCATTATGCCTTCGCCATGGTTCTGGGGATTGTCGTGATCGTCACCTATGTCACGCTGGTCGGAGGGTCCAACTGATGCTGAACCTTCTGTCCATCATCACGTTCACCCCGGCCATTGCGGCTGCGATCCTTGCATTCTTTCTGCGTGGCGAGGATGAAGCGGCGCAGGCTAATGCCAAATGGGTGGCACTGGTCGCGACGCTTGCAACATTCGCGGCCTCGCTGATCCTGTTGATCGGGTTCGACCCGCAGGATACGGATTTTCAGTTCGTCGAGGAACATGACTGGATCATGGGCTTCACCTACAAGATGGGGGTGGATGGCATCTCGATCTTGTTCGTGATGCTGACCACGGCACTGATGCCGATCACCATCGGGGCCTGCTGGAACGTCACGCACCGCGTCAAGGAATACATGATCGCCTTCCTTCTGCTGGAGACGCTGATGATCGGCGTGTTCACGGCGCTGGATCTGGTGCTGTTCTATCTGTTCTTCGAGGCGGGCCTGATCCCGATGTTCCTGATCATCGGCATCTGGGGCGGCAAGGAACGCATTTACGCAGCGTTCAAGTTCTTCCTCTATACCTTCCTTGGGTCGGTGCTGATGCTGGTCGCGATGATCGCGATGTATGTGGATGCAGGCACCACCGATATCCCGACGCTGTTGCAGCACCAGTTCAGCACCGAGACGTTCAGCCTGATGGGCTGGCAGGTGATTGGCGGCATGCAGACGCTGCTTTGGCTGGCGTTCTTTGCGTCATTTGCGGTGAAAATGCCCATGTGGCCGGTGCATACATGGCTGCCCGATGCGCATGTTCAGGCGCCCACGGCAGGGTCGGTGATTCTGGCGGCGGTCCTGCTGAAGATGGGCGGCTACGGCTTCCTGCGCTTCTCGTTGCCGATGTTTCCTGTGGCGTCTGACATCTTTGCGCCGATGGTGCTGTGGCTGTCGGCCATCGCGATTGTCTACACCTCGCTGGTGGCACTCATGCAGGAGGACATGAAAAAGCTGATCGCCTATTCCTCCGTTGCGCATATGGGCTTTGTGACGATGGGGATTTTCGCCGCGAACCAGCAGGGACTGGACGGGGCGATTTTCCAGATGATCAGCCACGGTTTCATCTCGGGTGCGCTGTTTCTTGCGGTCGGTGTGATCTATGACCGGATGCACACGCGCGAGATTGTGGCCTATGGCGGGCTGATCAACCGGATGCCGGTCTATGCGGCGATCTTCCTTCTGTTCACCATGGCGAATGTGGGCCTGCCCGGCACATCGGGCTTTGTCGGCGAATTCCTGACCTTCATGGCGGTATTTCAGGTTAATACCTGGGTCGCGCTCTTCGCGGCGACGGGTGTGATCCTGTCGGCGGGCTACGCGCTGTGGTTGTTCCGCCGGGTGGTGATGGGGGAACTCATCAAGGAATCGCTGAAATCCATCAAGGATATGGACCGCCGCGAAAAGACACTGATGGCGCCCCTGGTGGTGATGACCCTGCTTCTGGGGGTCTATCCGGCGCTGGTCACTGATATAATCGGCCCCTCGGTCTCCGCATTGGTCGATGGGCATACGCTGGCACTGCAGGCCCATGAAGCCGCGTCCCAGTTGGCACAGAACTGAAAGGTCCCGCGATGATCGCAGCTGATCTCTACACGGCCCTGCCCGAGATTGTCCTGGCAGTTTATGCCATGGCGGCGCTGATGGTGGGTGTCTATGGCGGCAAGGACACGCTGGCCGAACCGATCGTCTGGGCCACTGCCGGGCTGATGCTGCTGCTGGCGCTGTTCGTGGGGGCCAAGGGGCTGGATGTGGTTACGGCCTTTAACGGCATGTATATCGCAGATGCATTCGCGCATTTCTCGAAGATGATCATCCTTGTCTCGGCGGCGGTCGTGATGGTGATGGGGCAGGGCTACATGGCCGCCCGCGGGCTGCTGAGGTTCGAATACCCGATCCTGATCGCGCTGTCGGTCGTGGGCATGATGCTGATGGTGTCGGCGGGAGATCTGATCGCGCTGTATATGGGGTTGGAGCTGCAATCGCTGGCGCTCTATGTGGTCGCAACGATGAACCGCGACTCGACGCGCTCGACCGAAGCGGGGTTGAAATACTTCATCCTTGGCGCGTTGGCCTCGGGGCTGCTGCTGTATGGTGCATCGCTGACCTATGGGTATGCGGGCACGACGCTGTTTGCGGGCATCATCTCGACGATTTCGGAAGATGGCATGTCCATCGGGTTGCTGATGGGGCTGGCCTTCATGCTGGCGGGGCTGGCGTTCAAGGTGTCGGCTGTGCCGTTCCATATGTGGACACCGGATGTCTATGAGGGCGCGCCGACCCCTGTAACGGCCTTCTTCTCGACGGCGCCAAAGGTTGCCGCGATGGCGCTGATTGCCCGGCTGGTGCATGAGGCTTTCGGCGTGGTGCCGGGCGATTGGACGCAGATTATCGCCTTCCTTGCGGTGGCCTCGATGTTCGTGGGGGCAATTGCGGCCATTGGCCAGCGCGACATCAAGCGCCTGATGGCCTATTCGTCGATCAGCCATATGGGCTTTGCGCTGGTTGGTCTGGCGGCAGGCACGGCGCAGGGCGTGCAGGGGATGCTGGTCTATATGGCCATCTATGTGACCATGAATATCGGCGTCTTTGCCTTTATCCTGACCATGTCGCGCGATGGCAAGGCCGTGACCGACATTGGTAGCCTGCGCCAGTATTCCAAGGCCGAACCGCTACGCGCACTGGCGTTGCTGGTGTTGATGTTCAGCCTTGCGGGTGTGCCGCCACTGGTGGGCTTTTTCGGCAAGTTCTATGTGCTCTGGGCAGCGGTCAATGCCGGGCTGACCTGGCTGGCGGTTGCGGGTGTGGTCGCGTCGGTGATCGGGGCGTTCTATTACCTGCGCATCGTCTACTACATGTATTTCGGCGATGAGATCGAACCTCTGGACCGGGTGCGCGCGCCAGTGCAGGCGACACTGCTGATTGCCTCGGCGGCGATCATGGTGCTTGGGGTCATCAACCTGTTCGGGATCGAGGGGCTTGCCGCCCTCGCGGCAGACGCCCTTGTCAAGTAACTGGCCTGCGGGTGTCGGGCGCGTCATCCTGCCCGAGACAGACAGCACCAATGCAGAGGCCGCGCGCCGCGCGGCCATGCTTACAGGACCGGAATGGATACTCACCCTGCGCCAGACCCAAGGGCGTGGGCGGAGGGGGCGCGCGTGGCAGGACCCGGCAGGCAATTTCGCCGCGACCTATCTTTGCCGCCCCGAAGGCCCGCCCGACCGGATGGCGCTGCGCTCATTCGTGGCCGCACTGGCACTGCATGAGGCGCTGGTCAATGTCACCGGACGGCCCGAGAGTTTCGCCCTCAAATGGCCCAATGATGTGTTGCTGAATGGCGGCAAGCTGGCGGGGATCCTGCTGGAAAGCCTTGGGCACGGGTCCGGGGTCAGCCATCTGGCGATCGGCATCGGGGTCAACCTGCGGTCCGCCCCCGAGCCCGAGGAGGGGGCCACGCCCCCTGTCAGCCTGATGTCCAAAACAGGCTGTGCGGTCGCGCCAGAGGAATTTCTGGACAGCCTCGCCCCTGCCTTTGCCCATTGGGAGGCGCAGCTTGTGACCTATGGGTTTGGGCCGGTGCGCACGGCATGGCTTGCACGCGCAGCCCGTCTGGGCGAGCAGATCACCGCACGCACTGTGCGCGACACGCATATCGGCAGTTTCGAGGGGATTGACGCCACGGGCGCGCTGCTGCTGCGCTGCGCGCAGGGCCGCGTGGCCATCCCGGCGGCGGATGTCTATTTTTCGTGACGAATAAGGGGGCAGAGCAATGCTGCTGACCATTGATTGCGGCAACACGAATACTGTCTTTTCCGTCTGGGACGGAACCCAGTTTCTGGCGACATGGCGCACGTCGACTGACGTGACGCGTACGGCGGACCAGTATTTCGTCTGGCTGTCGAGCCTGATGGACCTGACCGGTATCTATGCTGATATCACGGATGTCATCATCTCTTCGACCGTGCCGCGTGTGGTGTTCAATCTTCGGGTGCTGTGTGACCGCTATTTTCAGTGCCGACCGCTGGTCGTGGGCAAGCCTGACTGTCTGCTGCCTGTCGCGCCGCGCGTGGATGCGGGTGTGAAACCCGGCCCCGACCGGCTGGCCAATGCCGTGGGGGCATTTGACCGCCATGGCGGCGACGTGGTCGTGGTGGATTTTGGCACCGCCACGAATTTCGATGTGGTGGCGCAGGACGGTGCTTATATCGGCGGTGTCATTGCACCGGGCGTGAACCTGTCGCTTGAGGCGCTGCACCAGGGTGCGGCGGCGCTGCCGCATGTCGATATCTCGCGCCCCGACAAGGTGATCGGCACCAACACGGTCGAGTGTATCCAGTCAGGTGTGTTCTGGGGCTATATCGGGCTGATCGAGGGGATCACGGCGCGGATCAGGACCGAATATGGCCGCCCCATGACCGTGATCGGCACGGGCGGGCTGGCGGCGCTGTTTGCACAGGCAGAGAACCTGTTTGACAGGGTAGAGGATGATCTGACATTGCATGGCCTTCGCGTCATTCACGACTATAACAAGTCAAACGGTATCAAGGAACGAGCATGAGCAAGGACAGGCTGATCTATCTACCGCTTGGCGGCGCGGGCGAAGTGGGAATGAATGCGTATGTATTCGGGTATGGCCCGAAAGGGCGCGAGCGGCTGATCCTGGTCGATCTGGGCGTGACCTTTCCGGACATGGACGGCTCGCCCGGTGTCGATCTGATCCTGCCGGATCTGCGCTGGCTGGAAGAGCGCCGCGACCAGTTGGAAGCGATCATCATCACCCATGCGCATGAGGACCATGTCGGCGCGGTCGGGCTGATGTGGGACCGGCTGCGTGTACCGGTCTATGCGCGCGATTTCACCGCCCGGATCGCGAAGCTGAAGATGCAGGATGCAGGCCAGGACCCGCAACACATCAAGGTGGTCGGCAAGGCGCCCGAAGCGGTCGAGCTTGGCCCTTTCCGGGTGCAGTTCTTTCCGGTCGCGCATTCGCTGCCCGAAGCCTCGGGGCTGATTGTCGACACACCAGCGGGGCGTCTTGTTCATACTGGCGATTTCAAAGCCGACCTGACGCCGGGTGTGGGCGAGCCGCATGACCCCGACCTGCTGGCAGAGATCGGCAAGACCAGTGTCAAGGCAATGCTGTGCGACAGCACCAATGTCATGAACCTGCATGCGGGCCGGTCCGAGTCGACGCTGACCGACCCGATCACGCAGTTGATGCGCGATGCGAAGGGCATGGTCGTCGCGACCACCTTTGCCTCGAACGTCGCGCGGCTGAAAACGCTGGCCGTTGCCGCGCAAGAGGCCGGGCGCTCGGTCTGTCTGATGGGGCGCGCGATGCTGCGCATGACGCAGATCGCCACCGAGGCGGGTATCCTGCAGGATATGCCCGCAACAGTCAGCCCGGAAGAGGCGAAATCCATCCCGCGCGAGAACCTGCTGCTGATCGTCACGGGCTCTCAGGGCGAGCGGCGCGCGGCCTCGGCGCAACTGGCGCGCGGAAATTACATGGGCTTGCAGATGAAGGAAGGCGACACGTTCCTGTTCTCGTCCATGACCATTCCGGGCAATGAACGTGGCGTGGGCCGGGTGGTCAATGCGCTGTCCGAAATGGGCGTTGACGTGATCGACAATGCCGCGCGTCTGTATCATGTCTCGGGCCATGCCAACCGCCCCGATCTGGAAGCGATGCAGGCGCTGATCGACCCAAAGATCGTGATCCCGATGCATGGCGAACACCGGATGCTGCGCGAACATGCGAAACTGGCGCTTGGGAACGGGCGGCGCGCGCTGGTGGTGCCCAATGGTTCGGTCTGCGATCTGACCGGGGATCAGCCCGTGCTGGTCGATGAGATCGAGACAGGGCGCGTGTATCTGGATGGCAGCAGGCTGATCGGTGCGATGGACGGGGTGGTGCGCGACCGTATTCGCATGGCGATTGGCGGGCATGTCTTTGTCACGCTGATTCTGGATGAAGAGAATGAGGCGCTTGGCGCGCCATGGGCCGAGATCGCGGGGCTGCGCGCCGAAGGGCGCGGGGGCGAGGCGCTGAACGAGATCATCGAGGCAGAGCTGGAAGATTTCATCTCGCGCGCGGGGCACAAGGTGCTGGCGGATGATGACAAGCTGAATGACGGGATGCGCCGCGTGGTGCGTCAGGTGGTGATGGAAGAGATCGGCAAGAAGCCCGAAGTCACGATCGTCGTCAGCCGTCTGGTCGGCGACTGAGCGTTTTCCAAAGGCGACCTTCGGTCAGGTTTATTTCAAGAAGGGGTGGCTGCCGCCCCCCGACCAGCCCCGATGGGGCTGGTCCCCCCCTGCGAGTATTTTTCGGCAAGATGAATGAGGGAGCGGGATCGGCGATTCAGCGCCAGAGCCAGCTTTGGCTGGCAAACAGCCCTTGCAGTTTGGCGAGGGCGCGCAGGGCGGGCGCGCGCGCAAGCGTGCCGTCGGACAGGCGGTCCAGCGCCACTTCGGGCGGGCAGGGCAGGCGCGAGACCGGGTCGTGATAGCGCGGATAGGCGATGAGCGCTGCATGCACGAAGCGCGCCAGATCCGGGCGGGCAACGCGGCGTGCCGGTATGGGGCCAAGATCGCGCGTCAGGCCCCAGCCCGCATAGAAGGGGGCGCCGAGCGTGGTGACGGGCAGGCCGCGCAACAGCGCCTCGAAGCCAAGGGTCGAGGTCATGGTCCAGACTTCGTGGATGTCGGCCATCAGGCGCGCGGGGTCTGCCTGTGACACGATGCGATCCGCATGCAGCAATGCCTGATCGGCGGCGATGGCGCCGGGGCGCAGGCCGGCCTCGACATCGGGATGGGGTTTGTAGAGGATTTTGGCCTCGGGATTCTGGCGGCGGGTTTCCTGCAAAAGTGCCAGATTGGTGCGGATAGGGCCTGCGCCAAGGCGGATCGAGGCGTCATCCTCGACCTGACCGGGCACAAGGATGCGGTGGCCCTGGGGCAAGTCCGGGGGCGTGCCGGTGAGGTTGTATTTGCTCAGCCCCAGTGTCGTGATCCGTGCGATGAGCGCCATGGCGCGGGCTTCGGCCCCCGGTGGGGGCGGTGCGGCGACAAGCTGCTCCAGCCGCGAGGGCTGCGTCGGGTCATAGTAGATGCCCTGATCATCCGCGACCAGCGACAGGGGCGGGGTTAGGTGTGCACCCAGTCCGCGAGAGCGCAGAAATCCATCCTCGATACGGAATATGCGGCCTGTTGCCGGGGCCGGTGCGGTGCCCCAGACAAGGGCCGGGCGGTCAGGTTGCGGCCTGCGCGCAAAGCGCAATCGCTGCCAGCGCCCGAAAAACGTCTGCAGATGGGGGCGTTTCCACAGACGCATGTCGAGCGCAGTATAGCCGTGGCGATCGTCGCGCCAGGCGCGGGTGAGCGCCTCGATGTGATCGAGGGCGTCCTCGAAGGAACACAGGCGGTCGCGGCAGGGGTCATACCAGAGCGGATAGAGCAGCATGGCACCCGCGAAGAGTTGCGCGCGGGTCAGGCGGCGGCTGCGTCCTGGATGCGGTGTCATGTCATTGGTCAGGCCCCAGCCTGCGTAGAACGGCAGGCCGAAGACAACGGGCTTGTGCCCGGCAAGGATGGCCTCGAAGCCCAGTTGCGAAGACACAGTATAGACCGCAATGGCGCCTTCGAGCAGTTCCCACGGGGAGACGGGCGCATCCAGCAGGGTGATATGGTCGGGCAGCGCGTCATCGGCTGTGAAATGGCCTGTGCGGTGGCCGCCCTGCGTTTCGGGATGCGTGCGAATCATGATGCGCGCGCCCGGAAAGTCGAGTTGCGCCTGTATCAGCATCTCGCGGAACAGATGCGGTGGTACAGGCCCGTCGAGCCCGCCATGGGTGAGCGAGGCATCACCGCGCACCTGATCGACGATCAGCACATAGCCGGGTGGGGGGGGTGCGAGATCGGGGTCATGGGCGCTGTATTTCGACAGCCCTGCCGCCTTGAGCCGTGCCATGCCCAGTCGCGCGCGTTCCAGAAGGGCATGGTCATCCAGCGGCTCTGTGGCGAGCAGCGTTTCCAGATCTGAGGGGCGCGCGGGGTTGTAATGCACGCCCTGATGGTCAAGCAGCAGGCCAAGGGCCGGTTCACCTGCGCGACCCGGAAAGAGCGAGCGCAGAAAGGCATCCTCGACGCGGGACAATCTGGCCCCGCTGCGCGCGGCCGCTGCCTCGCCCCGCAGGGTGCGGGGGGCATGGCCCCAGACGACAATGCGCCCGTCGGCGCGCGGCCAGCCTGCACGCACCGGATACCCTGCAAGCGACAGGATGCGGCGGATACGACGCGCCTGCGTCCCCGGACCCAGAAACCCGCCTGTAAAGGCATGGACCGGGCCCGGATCAGGCAAGGTCAGTCAGTGCTGCCGGTGGCAGCCGAGCGGACCGCACCTGCCGCCGTCAGCGAACCGGTCAGCGCCGAAATCTGCCGCGCCCAGAGGACCGAGGGCGATTCGGTCACAAAGATCGTGTCGCCATCGCGGATCTTGAAATCGCGGGCATTGAACATGCCGGTGGGTGCTGTCAGGTCCAGCACATAGACAAAGCGCACATCGGTCACGAACTGGCCGATGCCAAGAATTTCGGTTGCGACTTCGGGCACTTCATCGCGGAAGATGAACACGCCGGTCGGATCCGCGCGCAGCGGGTCCAGCCCGCCGACCATCGCAATAGCGTCGATGGCCGAGATCTGGCGCGTGTCAAAGGTCATGCGACTGGCAGAACCGGTCGCGCCAAGCACGGAAAAGGCGCGCTGATCTTCGCGGACCAGAATACGATCGCCACCGCGCATCGCGATATCGAGTGCAGGGTTGGAATAGATGTCCTGCAGCCAGGCCGAGTCCTGCCGATTGCCGCGCGTGACCAGTACCTGAGCTGTTTCCAGCGGAACCGCCACACCGCCCGCTGTGGCGATCATGGCACTGAGGCGGTTCGAGGCGCGGGTCACGGGATAGACGCCTTGCGCGCTCACGCCCCCTGCGACCGAGACCGTCGCCCCGTCGCCCTGCACGCGGGACACGACGACTTGCGGGTCCGGGGTCTGCTCATCCAGCGAGCGGGTCAGCAGGCGGCGCAGTGCGTCCGGGGTCTGGCCCGCTGCGCGCACACGGCCCGCATAGGGTACGAAGATGAACCCTGCATCATCGACCTGCAATTCCTCGATGATCGCGTTATTGGAGGTCGAGGGGGCAAGCAGGCCTTCGGGGACATTCTCATAGACGTTGAGTGCGATCACATCGCCGGGGCGGATCGTGTCACCGCCCAGCAATGCGCCTGAGCGCAGCGCATGTGAAAAGCCCAGCGCATCGGGTCGGTTGGCGGCGTGGCTGACACGCTTGTTGACCATCACGATATGGGCATCACCAGACCGCATCACCGATCCGGCGAAGATTTCGCGCTTGGTGGGACCGTCCCGCGAAACCGCGCAGGATGCAAGCGCCACAATGGCGCATAGAAGGGCCAGCCTGCGGCCCAGGGAAAGACTTGTCGCGAACACTGCTCGGGCTCCTGTTTAAGGAATGGCCTCTGATTTTTGCGCAAGCATACATACTCTGGCCGATTTCGCCAAGCCGGGAAATGGGTTAGCGCCTATCGCACCATGCGCAACTGTTGCCTTGGTGCCGCGTCGCCCCGGATCAGCGCGGTGTAAGGGTCATGTGTCGCCAGCATCATATCCACCAGATGTCGCATCAACTGGCGGCGACCACTCAACGAGTAGTAGCCACCGGGCACCTGCGAGGTTTCCAGCAGAAAATGACGATAATCTCGATACGCGCGGGCGTCGGGCCGGGTGGGATGCGCAAAAAACGCCTCTATGGGCTGTTTCGAGACGAATTCGGGCTTGTCATAGACGGCGCGACCAAAGATTTTCAGCGGCATGCCCCGCCAGAGGACCTGTTGCGCCGCCGTGGAATTGACCGTCACGGCAGAACGCGCATGGTTCAGAAGTTGCGCCAGCTTGCCGCCCCTCAGATAGTGGATGCGCCCCTTCAGGCCATGTCGGTCGGTCAGGTCGCGGATTGTCTGGCGCAGGGGGGCGCGGCCATCTTCCAGCGGGTGCGCCTTGATGACCAGGTGGTGATGGCGGGCCGCACCCGTGGCAAAGCCTTCGAAGACGCGTTCCAGAAACTCGGTCTGGCTGGTAAACGGGCTATGCGCGCGAAAGCTGGAATCATGTTCCAGTTGCAACAGCACCAGATGATAGGGAAAGCCACCATTGCGCACGCGCCATGTGGCAATTCGGCGTTCCAGCGAGTGCAGCGGCATCAGCCAGAGCCGCTTCAGGTACAGCTTGAATTCCTGCGCCACGCGCAGGTCGCGATGGGGCTGAAAATGCCGATAGCGCCGGTTCAGTGCCATGACGCAGAAATGATAGACTGCGCCGTAAAAGATATGCTGGCGCATGTCGCCCCAATGCGCGGGCGGGTCCGGCAGTTCCAGATCACATTTCTTCAGCGCGCGGCGCATCTGCGGCAGGGTCAGGTCCATCAGCGCCGAATGGCCATTCGCGCCATCGCGCTCATAGGTGATCCAGTAGGGGCGCAGATAGCCTTCCTCGAACACATGGATCGTCACACCGGCCTCGCGCGCGATGGCGATGGCCTCGGCGTGGACGGGGCGCACATCGCCATAAAGCGCGATATCGGTGATCTGGTGGCGCGCCAGGCAATCGCGCAGGAAATCGCGCCAGGTGTCGCGCGGCTGATCAAAGGCGATGTAATGCGCCGTGTCGCGCCAGAACACGGCGTCGCCCTGATTGAACCCTACGCGCCAGACTTCGGCCCCGCTGGCGCGCAGCATTGCGGCCAGCCGGTTGAAAAACCATCCATGTGGCCCCTGCAGGAACAGGAAGCGGCGGTCATCACCATGTATGCGCATCATTGGCGCCTTCTGTTATTGCCGATCCATCAGGATGGGACTGCTCTTGATATACGGTTACCACAAGTAGAGGTTTCGTGCAGCAGTATCGTCCATGATTGCGGTAAGACTGTGGCTTGCTTGCCAATGCCCCGCGCGCGCGATACCTGTGTAGCATCGGTCAGGGGGACGGCATGTTCACAGGGATCATCACGGATATCGGCGAAGTGCGCGCACTTGAACAGGCGGGCGATCTGCGCGCGCGGATTGGCACGGACTATGATACGGCAGGCATCGATATCGGGGCCTCGATCGCGTCGGACGGGGTGTGCCTGACGGTCGTGGCGCTGGGGCCGGACTGGTATGAGGTTCAGGTATCGGCCGAAACGGTCGCCAGGACAAATCTGGGCGACTGGGCCGTCGGGCGGCGCGTCAATCTGGAACGTGCGCTTAAAGTGGGCGACGAACTGGGCGGGCATATCGTATCCGGCCATGTCGATGGTGTGGCCGAGGTGGTCGGTCTGACCCCCGAAGGCGACAGCCTGCGCCTGCGCTTTCAGGTGCCCGAGGCGCTGGCCGGGTTCATCGCGCCCAAGGGGTCGGTTGCGCTGAACGGCACGTCGCTGACCGTGAACGAGGTCGACGGGGCAGAGTTCGGCATCAACCTGATCCCACATACGCAGGCCGTCACCAACTGGGGTGATGTGGCGCTTGGTGACCGGATCAACCTCGAGATCGACACGCTTGCGCGCTATGTCGCCCGACTGCGCGACTGGGAGCGCCATCTGGGCGCGCAGTGATGGACAGCCCGCGCGCCCTTGCCCTAGAGTGACCGGCGAAAGGGCGGGCCGATGGCGGATGACTGGGACACACTGGAAACTGTCAGCGCGCGGCGCGAAGCCGAGGCGCTGATTGTCGATGTGGCGGGCTTTGAGGGGCCGCTTGACCTGCTGCTGACATTGTCGCGCACGCAAAAGGTCGATCTGCGGCGCATCTCGGTGTTGCACCTGGCCGAGCAGTATCTGGTATTCGTCGAACAGGCGCGCGCGCTGCGCATTGAACTGGCGGCGGATTATCTGGTGATGGCGGCGTGGCTGGCCTATCTGAAATCACGCCTGTTGCTGCCACCCGAACCGGGCGAAGAGGGGCCGACGGGTGAAGAACTGGCCGCCCATCTGGCGTGGCAACTGGAACGGCTGCAGGCGATGCGCGAAGCCTCGGCGCGGCTGATGGGGCGGGACCAGAAAGGGCGTGATTTCTTTGCCCGCGGGGCCCCGACTGCGCTGGCCGTATCGCGCAAGCTGACCTATGAGGCGTCGCTGCTGGACCTGATGCGCGCCTATGCGCGGCTGCGCACACGCGACGAATTCCGCCCCTATGCGTTTGACCGCTCGGATATCTACCCCTACGAGGCCGCGCTGGAGCGGCTGCTGAGCCTTGTGCCTGGGGCCAGCGACTGGACCGCGTTGCAAGCCTATCTGCCCGAGGGATGGCGCGGCGCGCCTGCGCGCAAACGCTCTGCCATCGCCTCGACCTTTGCGGCGACGCTGGAACTGGCCAAGCAGGGGCAGATCGAATTGCGCCAGTCGGATACATTCGCCCCCTTGCAGTTGCGACGGCGTCCGGGGCATGGGGGTGGTGATGAGTGATGACAGTGATCTGATGTCGGAAATCCCCGACCCGGTGCCAGAGCCCTCCCCCAGCCTGTTTGCAGCTCCGCCCATGGCCGAGCAGGAGCGTATGGTCGAGGCGATCCTGTTCGCCTGCGCCGAGCCGCTGAGTCTGGCACAGATCAGTGCGCGCCTGCCGCAAGGCTGCGATGCCGCCGAGGCGCTGGGGCATCTGCGGTCGCGCTATACCGGGCGCGGGGTCAATCTGGAGCGGGTGGGCGATGCATATGCTTTGCGCACAGCGCCAGATCTGGGCTGGTTGATGCAGAATGAACGGGTCGAGACGCGCAAGCTGTCACGCGCGGCCATCGAGACATTGGCCATTGTCGCCTATCACCAGCCTGTCACCCGTGCCGAGATCGAGGAGATTCGCGGTGTGGCCGTGTCGCGCGGGACGATTGACCAGTTGCTGGAGCTGGACTGGATACGGCTGGGGCGGCGGAGGATGACGCCGGGGCGCCCCGTGACCTTTGTCGTGACCGAGGAATTCCTCGATCATTTCGGGCTGGAGAGTGCGCGCGATCTGCCGGGGCTGAAGGAATTGCGCGAAGCGGGGCTGCTGGACAGCCGACCGCTGCCCGGACAGGCCGTGCTGGAGGATGACGAGGCCGGGGACGGGCCGTCGCGCGGACAGTCCGAGTTGTTCGAGGATTGACAGGGTAGGGTAGGCGTTGCTGGCCCGCGCGCGCCCCCCGCGTGCGAGAGC
>SKRW01000158.1 GCA_007118295.1 Paracoccaceae bacterium
ACGGTTGCGCCCTTTGTCGGGCAGCGCACGCTGCCTTTGCGCCTGTCTTGCGCGCATAGTGCAAGATTGTTGCTTCAACCGGGCATGTTCGGATATAGTTGACGAATAATTAACAGTGAATAACCAAGAAAAAGCCTGAATCTCTCGACAAGAAGAGGTGAGGCAAAAGAGGCAGAGGCAAGAAAATGGGCTGGTCTTTAGACCATGGTGACCCTGCATGTCCGTGCGCGGCGAAACGCCTGCGCGGCGCGTGTGCAGTGTTGCGGCCTGTCGGGCAGGGGCATGAAGATTAACGTGATTGACGTCGTATCGCGCGCATTGCGCGCCGTCGCGCTTGCAGCGATTGCAGGCGTTGTGCTTGTCGGCTGCGAGGTCGGGCAGGGGATCACCGGCTCGAACCAGACCGAACTGGCCGAGGCATTGTCCGAATATCGCGTCGTTCAGGCGTCACGCGCGTTTGTGAATGCGCCTCAGGCCCTGATCGTGATGGAGCGCGATCTTGGCATCGCCACCGAACAGCGCGTCACGCTGCCCAACATGACCTCGCTTGCGGGCGAGAATGTCATCCTCTTGCGCGCACAGACCAGCCGCAGTGCAAGCCAGTCGCGTCTGGTGTTGCAAGATGTGCTGACCCAATTTGGCGGCGCACCGTCTCCGTTTTCCAATGTTTCGGATTCGTCACTGACCGCGCGCTCGGATGCCTATGGGGACATCACCTACACTGTCATGCGCCCCGGTGGAGATCTGACCTGTGTGCTGGCTTTCAGGCGTTCGCAAACGGGTGGGCGTGCATTGCCACGCGGGGCCTCTGCACTGGACTTGATGCTGCGCAATTGTGTGTCCGGCAGTGTCGACGATGCGCTTGCGCCGATTGGGGCATCCGCATTCGGTTTGGGGTCCCCACGGGCAGGATAGCTTTTAGCAAAGGTACGAGTGTATGAGTTTGTTGATCGCCACACGAAAACTGAGACCCGGCGAGATTTTGCTCGCCGTGCTCTGGGGTGCCATGGTCATTCCGCTTGCCATCATGGCAAGCGTCCCCACCTCGACCGCCGTTCAGGGCGCGCTGGGGTTGTTTGCCGTTCTGGCGGTCGCACTGCTCAAACCCTTTACCATGAAGAACATCGTCGCGCGGTTCGTGCTGCTGGCCATCGCCAGCGCCATTGTCATGCGCTACTGGGCGTGGCGCGTGACCGAAACCTTGCCGCCCCTGGACATGCCGGTGTCCTTTGCCATTGCCGTGTCGCTTCTGCTGGTCGAGAGTTACGCGATTTTCGTGTTTTTCATCAGCTCCTTTATCACCGCAGACCCGGTCGAGCGGTCCTTGCCGCCGCGCGTGCTGGCCGCTGACCTGCCCACGGTCGATATTCTGGTCCCCAGCTACAACGAGCCCAGCGAGATGCTGGCGATCACGCTGTCTGCGGCCAAGAACATGCACTACCCGGCGGCCAAGCGCACGGTTGTCCTGTGCGATGATGGCGGAACCGATCAGCGCTGCAACAGCGACGACCCTGAACTTGCCCGCAAATCGCGCGCGCGCCGGGCCGAATTGCAAACCCTTTGCGCCGAACTGGGCGTGGTCTATTCGACACGGCCCCGCAACGAACATGCCAAGGCCGGGAACATGTCTGCCGCGCTGGAACGGCTGAATGGTGATCTGGTTGTGGTGTTCGACGCCGACCACGTCCCCTCGCGCGATTTTCTGGCCCGCACGGTTGGCTATTTCGTGGCCGATCCCAAGCTGTTTCTGGTCCAGACGCCGCATTTCTTTCTCAACCCCGACCCGGTCGAGCGCAATATCGGCCTGCGCGCCGATTGCCCGCCGGAAAACGAGATGTTCTATCATCAGGGCCACCGGGGTCTTGACCGCTGGGGCGGTGCGTTTTTTTGCGGCTCTGCTGCCGTGCTGCGGCGCGCGGCGCTGGATTCCGTGGGCGGCTTTGCCGGTGAGACGATTACCGAAGATGCCGAAACCGCGCTGGAAATCCACTCTCAGGGCTGGAAAAGCATCTATGTCGATCACGCCATGATCGCGGGGCTGCAGCCGGAAACATTCGTCAGTTTCATCCAGCAGCGCGGGCGCTGGGCGGCGGGCATGATGCAGCTTCTGATGCTGAAAAACCCGTTGCGCCGCAAGGGCATGAGCCTGACACAGCGGCTGTGCTATCTGAACTCCATGACCTTCTGGCTGTTCCCGCTGGTGCGCATGACCTTCATTCTTGCGCCGCTGGCCTATCTGTTCTTCGGGCTGCAGATCTTCGTGGCGACGATTCAGGAAGTGCTGGTCTATATGGGCGCGTATATGGCGATCAGCTTCATGGTGCAGAACGCGCTGTATTCGCGCGTGCGCTGGCCGCTGATATCCGAACTCTACGAGACGGCACAGGCCCCCTATCTGTCGGGGGTGGTGCTGCGGACGCTGTTGAAACCGCGCGGCGCGAAATTCAATGTGACCGCCAAGGACGAGGTTCTGGAAGAAGATTTCATCTCGCCCCTCTACAAGCCCTTGCTGATGGTCTGGGGGCTTGCGGGTCTGGGCGTATTGGCGGCAGCGATCCGCTGGGTGATGTTTCCGGGCGATCAGAACATTCTTATGGTCGTTGGGGGATGGGCGGTATTCAACTTCGTGATCCTGTCAGCCGCCTTGCGCGCGATCGCAGAACGGCAGCAACGCCGCAACGTGCCGCGGGTCAAGATGGAGGTGCCGGCCGTGGCCGCCATCGGGCGCGACGGTGCGTTCAGTTTCGTGGCCGCTCAGGTGCTCGATTCCTCGACCAGTGGCGCGCAGATCAAACTGATCGCCGGGCCGGATACCGACCTGAACGAGATGGGCTCGATCAGAAAGGGCTATGTGTTCTACTTCACGCCCGAGTTCCCGAAATCCCCGCATCTGGAAAACGCGGTGCGCGTTCAGGTCAAGAATATCGAGCGCACCAATAGCGGTGTGCTGGTCGGGGTGCGTTATGACCCCGAACAGCCACTCAAGACGCGCGAGACGATTGCGCATCTGATCTTCGGGGACAGCGCGAACTGGGAGCGCGTGCGCGCCACCAAGAACAAGCCCATGCCGATGCTCAAGGGGATGGCCTATGTGCTCTGGCTGGCTTTCACGTCGGTCTATTACACGATCCGCGCGCTCATTAACGAACCCGCCCGTGCGCGCGCGGCGGATGAACGCGCCCGCATGCAGCAGATCGAAACAGAACAGCCTGCGCATTTGCTGGCCTTTGGTGAAACCTTCGACCCCGAGATCACCAATCCCGACATGCCCGGCCCCGATGCACTAGGCCGTGTTGCCGGGTTGCGCGCGCCCTTTCCCGGGCAATCCAGCGCCTCTGGACTGGAGCCACATCGATGACCCGCCCCCTCTTGAATCACTTGCAGCGCAGTGCGGCTTTCGGGTCTGCACTTGCAGCATTGATGCTGATCGCGCCCGCACCGCCTGCCATGGCCCAACAGAGCGCGGGGCAGGGGTTCATCCTGCTGCCCGATGATGACGGTCTGACCACACCAGAGATCACCAGCGCGCTGCAGGATGATCGTTTCGAGACGGCACGCCGCACGGGCGAAGAGGCGGACACCAGCGACCCGCGCCTGTCCGAGCGCTGGGTCTCGCCGTTGCGGATGATCGACATGACCTATCCCCAGACTGGTGGCATCGCCCGCGTGTCTGGCGAGCGTGAAGTGGTGAATTTCGACCTCTACACTGTGTCAAGTCAGGGTCAGAATGTGCTGCGCCTGACCACGGTCTCGGGCATCAACAACCTGCCCGAGCGTTCGAGCATGCACCTGCGGGTCAATGGGCAGGATATCGGCACGCGCAACCTTGCGCATATCGAGGGGTTCGGCAGCGATGAATTCGTGCTTCCGCCCGATGTGCTGCGGGCAGGACGCAACCGCGTTCAGATCGAGTTCCGCCAGCATCACCGCATTTTCTGCGGCCCGGAGGCATCGTTCGATCTGTGGACCGATATCGACCTGTCGCGCAGCGGATTGGTCGTGGCGCGTGACGGGCTGGAAACCAGTCCCGAGAGTTTCATGATGGCGCTGGCCGCACAGGCCTCGGGCGTGCGCCCGGTCGAGATTCGCGGCATCGAGGGGCTGGGGCAGGAAGAAGCGATCTGGCGGGACTTTCTGGTGCGGCGGTTCAATCAGGTGCTGACCGGCGCGCCAATCGTGTTCAGCTTTGCCGATTACTGGACCGTGCAGGACAGCGCGCGGGCGCATGCCCGGATCACAGTTCTGCCCGCCGCCCAGAGCCGGATCAGTTTCCGCACAGGCGGGGATGGCGCGATTGTCATGGCGCTGGAAATCGCACAGGGCACCAATCCTGAAGAATTGCTGGCACCACTGGCCCAGATCGAGGTTGCGCCGCAAGATCCGCTTGCGCCGACCGTCCTGCCCGAGTCGCCGACGCTGTTCGCTGATTTCGGCATCCAGACTGAAACATTCTCGCAGCGTTACGCGATCCGCTCTTACCCGTTCCGACTGCCCCGCGACTGGCTGGTGCTGACAGCCGCCAAAGCCCGTATCAACCTTGACTATGCGTATGCGCAGGGCCTGCCGCGCGGCGCGATGCTGCTGTTGCATGTCAACGGCACGACAGTGCGCCTGTTGCCGCTGCGCGATGAAGGGGGGGCGCCGATCACGGCATTTCCCATCGATTTCGAAGCCCGCCTGATGCATCCGGGCACAAACATTCTGACCTTTGAGCTGTTCGTGCCGGGCGATCCTGAAAACCTGCCATGTCCGACAAGTGACGTCCCCTTCCTGCAGATCAGCGACACATCCACGCTGCATGTGCCCTATAGCCCGTCCATGTCGATCCCGGATATGGATTTGGCTTTTGCCGCGCTCACGCCCGAAAGCCTGCGCGTGAACGAGATGAGCGCACGCGCCTATTCGCGTGCCGATGTCACCACGCTGGCGGCCGCTCTGGCCCGCAGCCGCGCGATGATCCGGCCCTCGACGTTGCATCTGCTCTCGATCGAGGATCTGGGCTCTATCCCCTCGGCGCATCACCGGGCGGACCGGCGGTTGCTGGAGGATACTGTGTTGCTGCCTCATGCATCCGACGCGCCCGATATGGTCGCTGAAACGAATGCGCTGCATGATCCGTTCCATGCGCGCCGTCAGGAAAGCCGCGGCATCTCGCTTGCCCTGTCGTCGGGCTGGCAGGTCGTTGCCGATCAGGCGCAATGGCTGATCAACCGTATCTTTCCGCGCAACGGAGACCAGTTGAACCAGTGGCTGGCCGAGCAGCGCGGGCAGGCTGTCCTGTTCCAGCTTGATCCCGCGCGCCCCGATGAACTCTGGATGCTGCGCGGCCCCGATTCCGACATCCACACCATTGCCCATGCCATCGCCTCCGCCCGCAGTTACGGTGGGGGGCCGCGCGGACAGGTTTCCGTGCTGGACCATCAAGGCTATTGGCAGAACTGGCTGGCCCCCGACCGCCGCCCGACCCTGCTTGAACCTTGGTCGCGTGACAATTTTCGCTATGCCTTGGGAAATTTTGTCTCGGCCCGCCCGATTTTCTTCACAATTCTGATGCTTGGTCTGGCCACGCTTTCGGCGTTTGTAGCGCTGCGGCTGGTCATCTCGACAAGGGAACACACCAGATGAAACGACGCACGCTGCTGACGGCTGCTTCTGCGATTGCGGCCCTTTCGCTGCCAGGGCGCGCTGCGGCCTACGGAAATGATCAAGGCGCACTGTCCCAACGGCCAATCTGGCAGGCGTGGAAAGCCGGTTTCCTGAATTCGGACGGACGGGTGATCGACACCCTGCAGCAGAGCGCCAGCCATTCCGAAGGTCAGGGTTACGGCATGGTCCTCGCGACCTTCTTCGACGATGCCGATGCCTTCCGTCAGATGTTTCAGTGGACCGAGCGCCATCTGGCCATTCGCCCCGACCCGTTGCTGGCCTGGCGCTGGCTGCCTGCGCAGGCCAATCCCGTGCCTGACCGCAACAATGCCTCGGATGGGGATCTGTTCTACGCCTGGTCGCTGGTCCGGGCTGCCGCGAAATTCGGGGATCGCAGCTATCTGCGCCGCGCGCAGGAAATCGCTGATGCGCTGGTCGAGACTTGCGTCGTCCCGATGCCCGGTGCCCCGGACCGCACAGTGTTCCTGCCTGCGGCGCACGGGTTTGTCCATGACGCGCATCTGACGATCAATCCATCCTACTACATGCCGCTTGCCATGCGCGAAATTGCCGCCGCGACGGGCGTCAGCGCCCTCGCGGCCTGTGCGCAGCACGGCGAAGGGCTGCTGGATGCCCTGTCTCGCGACGGGCTGGTGCCCGACTGGGTGGATATCTCGGATCAGGGAACGCGACCGGCGGGCGCGCTGCCGTCCAATGCCGGCTATGAGGCGATGCGCGTGCCGCTTTTCCTGATCTGGTCGCGCCTGTCGCAGCATATGGCTGTGCGCCGCATGGCGGCAGTCTATGAACGCACGGTCGAACCGGGGCGCAGCGTGCCCACGGTCATCGAGCCCTTGTCAGGTGTCGTCCTGGAGACCAGTGATAACCCCGGCTATCAGGCGCTGGCGGGGCTTTCGATCTGTGCCAACCGCAACGATCTGGGATCGACCATGCCGCCCTTTACACCCGACCAGCCTTATTACCCCGCGACCTTGCAGGTTTTCTCGATGATCGCCGTGCTGGAAACCTCGCCCGAATGTGTGCCGCTATGACCCGACCCTTTCCCCAGCCGCGCCAGAGGGCGCTGACCGCCAACCTGCGCCGTTTTGCATGGGCGACATGCCTGTGCCTGTTACCCGTCACCCCGGCCCTTGCGCAAAGCAGCGATGATCTGCGCGCGCTGCGCTATTACATGGAACAGAACGACCAGACGGCGACACAGGCCGAACTGCGCCGCCTGCGCATCGCTTTTCCCGACTGGCGTCCGCCGTCTGATCTGAACGAATTGCTGGCACCCACGGCGCAGAGTGCTGTGGACGAGGCCGCCATCTGGCGCCAGATCGAACGCCGTGACCATGCCGGTGCGCGCAGCCTGATCGAGCAGGGCCGCCAGCGCGTCGCAGGCTGGACCCCGCCCCCCGATATGCTGCGCGTGCTGGAAATCAACGAAGCGCAGGACAGTTTCGACGCCGCCGTGGGGTCGCGCAATGCCACTCAGGCCATTGCCGTTGTCCGTCGCACGCCTCAATTGCTGAGCTGTGAGCGGATCAACAACGCGTGGCTTCTGGCGGACATGTATGTGCTTGCGGGCCAGAAAGCGCCTGCGATGACGACCTATCGCAACACGTTGCAATCCTGTCCCGGTTTTGCGCAGATGCAGACGACGCTTGAAAAATCCAGTGCCGTCGCCTCCACCGCCTAATTGCGCGAATTGTTCTCGGTCGCGCGCGCGGCCAATTCCGGTGCCCGCGCGCAGCTTGACCAGCTTGAGGCCCGCCTGACCGGCGGGGCCGCACCTCAGGCCACACAGGCCGCCAGCGCCCCGGCAGTTCCCGCAGCCCCGCCCCCCGGTGCGGCCACGGCGGCCCAACCCAGCGCGCCCGGCCAGCC
>SKRW01000020.1 GCA_007118295.1 Paracoccaceae bacterium
GTCGTCCCTGCCATCTTGTCCAGCCCGCGCAAGACCGCCCCGGTGCCGGTCTCGATCCGGTCCGAAGCGCCGGGCACCTCGATCTCCTGCGCGCCCGACGCCAGCGGAAGCGCGGCGAGCAGTCCGATGGGTATCCACTGCCGCATGGCGTCAACGACCGACATGGTTTTTGCGACGATTGGTGCGCTGGTGTCGCCCGAACATGCGGGTCAGCCGCATCAGCAACCGGATCATCTGGTTCAGGTTCATTCCGGACTCCAGGCCTCGTAATCCTTGCGCGCCTCAGGATTCTGGCGACGGATCGATCCCTTGGGCGCATAGGCCATGGCGGTGCCGGTCAGGTTTTCCTGATGGGGCTTTTCCCATGCCTTATGGGTAAAGGGCCGCTCTGTCGGGGTTTCGTTCCAGGTGTGGTGCAGCCATCCATGCCATTCGGGCGCGACGCGGCTGGCTTCGGATTCGCCGTTAAAGATCACCCAGCGCTTCTTGCCGTCACGCGACCGGTAGAAGATGTTGCCTTGCGCATCCTCGCCGACCTTGACCCCATGGCGCCATGTGAAGAACGCTGTATTCAGGGTCGAGATGTTCCACCATGTCAACAGACGCAACAGGAATTTCATCGCCACAGCCTCGCAAAATGGGTCGTTGCCCTGCTTATGCAATAGTGGCCTCGGGAAATCCAGCCCGAAGCATCGCGCAGCGCCCTTGTAGGGTGGGTGATTCCACCCACCCGCGCCCGAACGGATGGAAACACCCCATCTGCCACATTATATCCCGACCAAAGCCACCCAACTGGAGCGCCAAGATGACCCGCTACGAACGCCGTCCCGAAGTGATCGACTCCCTGACCCCCGAGCAATACCATGTGACACAGCAAAACGGCACCGAACGCCCATGGACCGGCGCATATAACGACAACAAGCGCGCAGGCATCTATGTCGATATCGTTTCGGGTGAGCCGCTCTTCGCGTCTTCGGACAAATACGAGTCCGGCTGCGGCTGGCCAAGTTTTACCAAGCCCCTCCTCACCGATCACATTGTCGAGAAAACCGACCACACGCTGGGTATGTCCCGAACCGAGGTCCGCTCGCGCCATGGGGACAGCCATCTGGGCCATGTCTTTCCCGACGGTCCGCGCGACCGGGGCGGCCTGCGCTATTGCATCAACTCTGCTGCGCTGCGCTTCATCCCGCGCGAGGAAATGGAAGCCGAAGGCTACGGCGCCTGGCTCGATCAGGTCGAAGGCTGACACTGGCCAGCCCGCATGCCGGGGTTTATGTCCCACGCAACACAAGGCTGACGGGGCCAAGTCAAGCTCAGGTCAAGGCCAGTTCAGAGTCAAGAGAGGCACCGATGCACGCCACGATTCCCTTCGACAACAGCTATGCGCAGGAACTGCAGGGGCTGTATGTGCCGTGGCAGGGGCAGGACTGGCCGGACCCGCAGCTTGTCTTGCTGAATGACGCGCTTGCCAGCGGGCTGGGGCTGGACCCTGCCGCGCTGCGCAGTCCGGCGGGCGTGGGGCTGCTTTCGGGGCAGGCCCTGCCTGATGGCGCGCGCCCCTTGGCGCAGGCCTATGCCGGGCATCAGTTCGGGGGGTTCTCGCCGCAACTGGGCGATGGGCGGGCGATCCTTGTTGGCGAATGGCTGGACCCTCGGGGGCAGCGCTGGGACCTGCACCTCAAGGGCTCGGGGCGGACTCCCTTTGCGCGGGGTGGTGACGGGCGCGCAGTCCTTGGGCCGGTGCTGCGCGAATACCTGATCTCCGAGGCGATGGCCGCACTTGGCGTGCCGACCACCCGCGCGCTGGCGGCCTGCACCACGGGCGACCGGGTGCTGCGCCAGAATGGGTTGGAACCTGGTGCAGTGCTGGCCCGCGTGGCCAGCAGCCATTTGCGCGTGGGCACTTTCCAGTTCTTCGCCGCGCGCGGCGAGGCTGACAAGCTGCGCCTGTTGCTGGACTATGCCATCGCCCGCCATGACCCCGATCTGGCGGGCGCGACCGATCCCGCGTTGCGATTTCTCGAACGGGTCGCGACCCGGCAGGCGCGGCTGGTGGCGCAGTGGATGGGCCTTGGTTTTGTGCATGGCGTCATGAACACTGACAACACCACCCTCTCGGGCGAGACCATCGATTACGGCCCCTGCGCCTTCATGGAAGGGTATGACCCCGCAACCGTGTTCAGCTCGATCGATCATACGGGCCGCTATGCCTATGGCAACCAACCTGTCATCATGCAATGGAACCTTGCCCGACTGGCCGAGGCGCTCTTGCCGATGATCGACCCTACCGAAGCGCGTGCCATCGCGCGCGTGACCGAGGTTGTCGAGGCCATGCAAGACAGCTACCAGAATGCCTGGCTGGAGGTGTTTGCCCGCAAGCTGGGGCTGCGCACGCCCGATGCCGCCCTGATCGACGACATGCACAGCCTGTGGCAAGGCCAGTCGGTCGATTTCACCAGCTTCTTCCGCGCGCTTCCCGCCGCGTTGCACGGCGATGATGCGCCAGTGACAGCGCTGTTTGCGCAGCCCCAAGGGGTGGAGGCGTGGTTGCGCCGCTACCGCGCTGCGGTGCCGGATGCGGCAGCAGCAATCCGCGATATGAACATGGTGAATCCGCTCTATATCCCGCGCAATCATCTGGTCGAGGACGCCTTGCACAGCGCCAGTTTCGGCGGGGACATGGACCCCTTCAGGGCCCTGCTGGAAAGGGTGCAAAACCCGTTCACCCCAGTCGCGGGCATGGAGCATTTCGCCCAGCCCGCGCCCGAGGATGCGCCCGAAATCGTGACCTATTGCGGAACGTAGGCTGTCAGATTCGCGACATTGCATAGTCCTAAACCTGAAAAATTATCAAGTTTATGGCACATATCCGATATTCCTGCCTTACGTTCCGACAGGCTGCAGCCGATAGCCAGTGCCAGCCCGCACGACCTTGTTGAAGGCGGGTTGCAGGAAGTGACCACCGGTAAACGCGGTTCCGTCACTGGCCAACTGGTCCAGTAACCGCTTGCGCGCCGCGCGTGCCGTGTCCATGTCCAGATCGAAACTGATCGCGATTTCGGGGTCGGCCACTTGCAGCGCGGGCGCATGGACGATGTCACCGACATGGATCAGACTCGCGCCAGCGCTGTCCAGCCGCCAGCCGAAATGGCCGGGGGTGTGGCCGGGCAGCGCCAGCCCGCTCAGGCCGGGTGCGGCCTCAGTGCCGTCTTTCAGAGTTTCCAGCCGTTCGGCATAGGCGGCCAGCACCGCCTGCGCGAGGCTTGCCCAATCCGCGATCCCGGATAACGCGCCCTGAAACTGGCTCGAATCCGACCAGAAGACGCGGTCTGCCTCTGCCACATGCAGCGCGGCATTGGGAAAGACGGCCGCCCCGTCAGGTGTGATCATCCCTGCGATATGGTCTGGGTGCAGGTGGGTTGCGATCAGCGTGTCCACTTCGGCGGCGCTCACGCCCAGTTCGGCCAGCCCCTCGCCCAGATAGCCGCAGGTCGGCCCGAACAGATCGCGCGGACCGGCATCGGCCAGGATGACGCGCCCGTTGTTGCGGATCAGCACAGCGTTGAAATTGGTCGCGATCTCGGACGTTCCGGCCTGAGTCAGCAGGCTTTCAATATGCTCGGGCGCCGTGCCAGGAAAGAGTTCGGGCGTAAAGCTGAATGTGCCGTCCGTAATGATGCTGACCTGCGCATCGCCGATGGTCTGGGTGACAGTGCGGGGCATTGAGTCTCCTCCGTGGTTGGGTGCAAACGGTAGCTTGCGCATCTGGCGGGTGCAATCTTTTCCACGCGCGCTCTGGCCGGGTGTAGGTTCAGACAGGGGCGCGCCCCTGCCGTGCGGGTCGTCCACGCAACTGCGGGCGTGCGCCGGCAACTCACATCAGATCAGCGCGCGCCGATGCCGTGGATCTGTTCGCGGATCGCCTCGACACGGCGTTCATGGCTGGGATGCGTGCTGCCCCATGAGGGCAGCGGATCGGTCAGCCCCATGTCTGTCAGGTGATCAAAGAACCGCACTAGGCCATGGGGGTCAAACCCCGCGCGCTGCGCCAGATCGACCGCAAAGGCGTCGGCCTCGAACTCATGTTCGCGCGAATAGGCCAGTTGCAACAGCAGGTTGCCTTCCAGCAGCAGCGATTCCAGCACAGGTCCGGTATCGCCCGCCAGAAAGCCGACCACTGCATAGATACCTAATGCGCGGTAGATCTGCTGCAGGCTGTGGCGATGGATGACATGGCCAATTTCATGCCCCATTACCCCGGCAACCATGTCTGGATCATCCGACAGGCGCACCAACTCGTCGGTCAGCACGACGGTCCCGCCCGGCATTGCAAAGGCATTTGGCCCCATCGGTCCGGTGCGAAATTTCAACCGCAATGGGGTATGCGCCTCGGATGGGCTCAGGGCCGCAACAAGGCGGGTGAAATCATCCTGCAATGCGGCCTGTTCGGCTGTGCTCAGCGTGGTCGGTTCCAGCACGAAGCGATCAAAGCTGCGCAGGGTCTGATCGTCCAGAACGCGCGCCAGATTGGGCGGTGTCAGCCAGACGGCCACAGCCACTAGCAGACCCACGCCATAGCGCCACACGACCCACGCCGCCCCTATCGTGGCCAGAACGAACCCTGCCAGCCGGGGGCGAAAGGCCTCGGCCCGGTGCAGATGCAGCGTATTGCGCGCGGGGTTCAGGGCGTCGACTGCATCCATCTGGTCAGTCTCGAACAAGGCACCATCGGGCAGCGTCACACGGCGCGGCGTGCGCCCGACCGGTGCGGCAAAGCGCAGCCCGGAGACCGGGCCAGCGGCCAGCGGGGTGGCATCTGGGCCAAGTAGCTCATAGCTCTCACCGTGGCAGACAAGGGTTGCCTCCTGCACGCGCGAACTGCCCGCATATGTCAGCCGTCCCTCTATCGTCACACAGGCAGCCCCAGATCGATCGCTTCCATATCGGTATAGGCATCGCCAAGGGCCCCGCCCTCGGGCAGGATATCACCTATGAAATCGTCCAGATCGCCGGCGATCATCACCTGTGTGTGAGCGGCCAGAAACCGCGCCATCCGCACCTTGGCCCATGGCAGCATCAGGCCCAATGTCGCGAAAATGGCCAGTGCATTCGACAGGCCCACCCAGACATAACCCGCCACCGGCATGCTGGAGTGCAGCGCATGCCCGCCCTCGATCCGAGTGCCACGATAGATGATGTTGCGCATGATCGCGGCATAGACCATGCCGCCCAGCACAAGGGCTGCAATCGTGCCGATATAGGCGCGGACCAGCAGCCCGATAAAAGATTCAATCCCCTCGAAGCTGTCCACTGCCCCGAAATCGACCGTGTTGAACATCAGCACGAAGGTCTGGATCGTGCCCGCGAATGTTAGCGCGAGGATGACCAGCACCACCCCGACAAAGGCCAGCAGCGCCGCGTAAAACTGTCCGATCCCGCTGTCGAATCTCAGACGCGACCGGCCAATCAGATGATGCCCGATGACAAAGCGCCGCCGCGCGCGGTCGGCAAAGGGATAGGCCAGATACAGCGTCAGTGCGCTGAGCAGAGGGTAAAGCAGATAGACCAGAAAGGCCTGCAACGGCCCGCCGTCAAAGTTGAAACGCACATTGGCCCATGACGTGACCCGCGCATTGAACCGCAGTGACCGCGTGATCAGCCACGGAAACAGGAACAGAAACCCGATCGCCACCACCGCCAGCAATAGCGGCACCAGTGACAGGATCTGAAACACGATGAAGCCGACCACGATGATGATCCGCCCGATCAGGATCCGCATCCCCGTGGCATGATAGTCGAAGCGGCGGCCTGCGAGTTCGGTATTCTGGTAGAAATACTTGTTGGTCCGCACCTTGGCCCATGCCGAGTAGATGCCGAGTGTCAGGATCGACAGTAGCAGATTGACGATCCAGATGCCGAAATACTCGCGGGCATTTCCGTGGAACAGAACGCGCTGCGGGCGCAAGGATCCAGAGTGATACATGAGAAATGACCTTGTGATGCTGTAATGCTGACGGATAGGCAATGCGCGTTTCGATAAACCCGCATCGCGTGTCGCGCAAGCGGTTGAACGGTGTCGCGCCTGCAAGCCGCCATGGTTGTGGCGCGCCTGCCATGCCGTAGCCGCGAAATTCAGCAATTGCCCCCGCCGTTAAGAAACCCTGCGGGCCCGTGCGGGGTATGACCCGGCGTGCACAGGTTTTCCGGGGTCTTGCGGTGGGCGTCGAATGGGTTGGAAAGGGTGGCTTTGTGGGGCGTTTCTACGGTTTGCTGCACCTGCGTAGAAATCTTTCGCTGTTGCGGCATTGCACACGCAGGATTCAACGAAAGCGACTGTTACTGTATAAGGAAAAGAGCGTAAGAAATGTGCATCACATGGTAAGGGCCATGCCTCGCTCATCGGACCACATGGCTATTGTTGGGACGCTACAGAATCGCACTTGATCTGGTGGCAAAAACCGCTGAAGGGTATCTCCTGTTAAAAAGCCACTTCGGGAATGTCGATGTTGCACCGAGATTGGTTGAACCTGAGTGTTTCGAACGGAGATTTTGATGACACGTGTTTTTTTCCTGCTGATGGCAGTCTTCCTGCCTGCCCCTGTTCTTGCGCAGGATCTGTCGTTTGACGCCAACGGAACCGATGAATGCCTGTTCACTACGGGTCATGAGGGCAACAAGGCTGATTGTATTGGTGTTTCGGCAGGTGACTGCATGCAGCAGTCCGGCGGGGACTCCACCTTTGGCATGGGGTTCTGTCTCGACAACGAATTGCAATACTGGGATGACAAGCTGAACGGAGCCTATCAGCAACTGCGCGATGTAATGCAGATGTCTGATGCCAGTTTGCCTGATAATCTGGCCGTTCAGGCAGACACACTGCGCGACATGCAGCGCGCATGGATCACTTACCGGGATGCGCGCTGTGGACATGAAGCGTCGCTGTGGCAGGGCGGCACCGGAGCAAGCCCGGCTTTCTTGAACTGCATGATGCACCTGACAGCAGAACAGGCGCTCTATCTGTTCGCGCTCTATTCGGGCGAAGGGTGATCACTGCCAGTGACCGGCCACCGATTATCTTGTGCTATGGGCGGGCTTTCGCAAAAGCATGGCCATGGCCAAAGTCGCTTGCTCGAAAGAATGTTCGGATCCGCGCGAGTACCTGCCAGACTACCAAATGACGCGTCGGCGGTCGCCTTTCTGGTGAAGGACATAGCCGCGAGTCTTGGCCCAAGCCGGCACATGGCGCGCGCTTTCGTTCAAGGCCAGCACCAAACAGCACAACCAGGACGGCAGTTCTTTTTGTTGTCCACATCAATACCAAAAGCTTAACCTTGCCGGAGGCACTATGCATCGTTCCATCCTATTACCTGTCGTGATCATTTCCCTGTTATCCGCCTGCGAAATGGAAA
>SKRW01000004.1 GCA_007118295.1 Paracoccaceae bacterium
CCACCACCGCCGCCACCACCGCCGCTGTTCCCAAGGCAGCCCGCCAGCGCGACGCTTGACGAGATCACTATGCAAGTGCGGATCAAAGAAATCCTTTTGACCATGTCTTCCTCCAGATTGTGCCTGTTTTTCAGAGCTACAGGGTCCTTGCTGACCCTCTGGCTCTTGTGGCGCTCAGGGTACTGTCCACCCTCTGCCCGTCACCCCCCCGAACAGGGGGGTGCACCAACTGGTTTCCCGGATTGATAAAGAATGGGGGCACGATAAGATGGCGCTCGCATTTCCGTCATGTGCTTGCCCAATCTGCCCAATCTGAACTGCCTGTCCGAACCGGGTGTCACGCCATTGCCAATCCGCATTTCGCCGGTCATCCACATCTACGCCCACGTCGCGGTCAGCCTTGTTCTGGCGGTCCTCGCGCTGGGGGTTGCCATGGATCAACGATATCTTGGCCTGCAACTGACGCCCGAGGCGCGCGTTGCGATTCCTGTCCGTTTTGAAGGCGTCTGGATTGACGCGGTTCTGCCAAACAGCCCCGCAGCCGATCTGCCCGGCGCGGGCATCCCGTCAGGGATCGCGTCACTTGTCGCGCTGACGAATGCGACGGGCAAGACCCTGACCCTCTCGCCTGCTGACCTGATCGAAGAGCCCGACGTGCTGGACAGCTATGCCGCCATGCATGCGTTCTTTGCCCGTCAGAACGAGATAGCGACGCTGCTGCGCAGCGGCCAGCTAACCCTGGAGGTGCAGTTTCTGGGCGAGAGCCTCTTCCATACAATCCAACCTGCGCGCCAGCGCCCGGCCCACAGCCTGCCTTTTGCGTTCTGGCTTCAGATTGCCGTGGGCCTGGGCGGGGTCTGGATCGGGGTCTGGATCTGGGCCTTGCGCAGGGCCGACTGGGCAACGCGCTGTCTTGCGTTCAGCGGGGTGGGGTTGATGGTTTCGGCCTTTGCGGCCTCGATCTATTCGACACGGGAACTTGCGCTGCCGGGCGATCTGTTTCGTATCCTGTCGGCGCTGAACCATCTGGGCGCGTTCGCCTTTGGTGTTGGGATGATCGGGTTGTTCATGGTTTATCCGCGCCGCCTGTTCCGCCCTCTCTGGCTGGCGGTTCCGGCGATTGTGCTGGGGATGTGGTTTGTGCTCGCGCATGGGGGGGCGATCGCTAGCCCCGCAATCGGTATTCATCTGGGGGTCATTCTGGCGCTGCTGGCTATCCTGACGCTGGTGTGTCTTCAGTTTCGGGCCACACGCGGCGACCCTCGCGACCGCGCGGCACTGTCCTGGCTTGGGCTGGCAGTACTGGTGGGTTCTGGTGCGTTTGTTGTAACCGTCATTGCGCCGCATCTGCTGGGCATGGTTCCCTATGTGTCGCAGGGCGTGGCCTTTGTGTTCTTTCTGCTGATCTATCTGGGCGTGGCGCTGGGTGTCGCGCGGTTTCAGCTATTCCAGTTGGAAAACTGGGCCTTTCGTATCCTGTTCTATGTGGTGGGCGTGTTGCTGCTGTTGGGGATCGACGCGCTCCTGATCTTTACGATTGTGGATGACCGCGCCCCTGCTTTCGCGCTGTCACTCTTGATCGTGGCACTTGTATGGTTGCCTCTGCGCGATACACTCGCGCGGTGGATTCTGCGCCGCAAGGAACCTGCGCGTGCAGAGAGGTTCCGCAAGATCATGGATGTGGCCCTGACCCCGCCAGAACGCGATCAGTTGGGCCGCTGGCACGCCCTGATGGAGGATATTTTCAACCCGCTGAATCGCGCGCCCGGTTCCGAGGTGGACACGCCTGTCCTGCGCGAGGATGGCCTTGCGCTGGTGCTGCCGCGTATCGGAGAGATTCCTGCACTTGAACTGCGATATGCCGATGGCGGGCGCAGGTTGTTTTCGACGCGCGATCTGGAACTTGCCACGGAAATGACCGCGATGCTGGAACAGGCGCTGGAAAGCCGCGCTGCCTATGAAAAGGGTGTGTCCGAAGAACGCACGCGCATTGCACGCGACATCCACGACAATATCGGCGTGCAGTTGATGGCCGCGCTGCACAGTCCCGAGCAGACCCGCAAGGATATCATGATCCGCGAAACCCTGACCGACCTGCGCGACATCATCAATAATGCCTCAAACCCTGACATGTCCTTTGACGAGATACTGGCCGATCTGCGCGCCCGGATTGCCGAACAGCTTTACATCGCCGGGGCGACGATGACCTGGACAGTCGCGAACGCCCAGGCCGTGGCGCTGCCTCTGCAGACTGCGCAAATGCTGCGCTCGATCATCCGCGAGGCAGTTCAGAATGCCCTGAAACACGCCGCCCCGTCACATGTGACCATTTCTGTTCGTGTCGCGGACGGGCGGATCATGGTCAGTGTCGCCGATGACGGCAAGGGGTTTGATCCCGCGCATGCCTCACATGGAAACGGGCTTGCCAATCTCAGGGACCGCGCCGACGCCGTAGGTGGCGTCATTCGCATTGACAGCAACGCCAACGGCACCCGCATAACGGCGGATATTCCGCTGGGCGACCATGCGAGAGGCGGAATATGACACAGGTTCTGATTGTCGAGGATCTGAGCGAAACCCGCCGCTGGCTGGGCGAGATCGTGACAGCCGCCTTCCCCGATTGCACCTTGCACGAGGCGACAAGTCAGAGCAGTGGCCTCGCGCAATCTGCGCGGCGCGTCTATGATCTGGCGCTGATCGATCTGGGCCTGCCCGACGGGTCGGGGCTGGAGGTTCTGCGCAAACTGCGCCTGTCGCAGCCCGACACGATCTGTGTGGTCACGACAGTCATGGGGGATGACGCTTCGATCGTGGGGGCGCTGTCTGCAGGGGCGCATGGCTATCTGCTGAAGGAACAGCCCCGCGATCTGCTGGTGGTGCAACTGAAACAGGTTGCCGCAGGCATTCCGGCATTGTCACCCTCGGTCGCACGCCGGATCATGCAGCATTTCCAGCGCACTGGCCCCGCTGCCCCTGAGGACAACCTGACCGCCCGCGAACGCGAAGTGCTGGGCATGATCGGACGTGGCCTGCGCAATGCCGAGGTCGCGCAGGCACTGCTCTTGTCGGAAAACACCATCGCTGGATACATAAAGGATATCTATCGCAAGCTTGGCATCTCGTCGCGCGCCGAGGCATCATGGCATGCGGCAAGGCTGGGTCTGGGAACGCCGGATCAGACCTGAGGGGCCGCGCCCGGTTGTTGGCCGTCGAAGGACGTGTCCGAGCGCTTCTCATGCGTCACTGGCAGATCCTTGTGGTCAGCGACGGTCATGTCCGCCCGCAGCGTTGCCTCTACTATCCGGCGGGCATTTGCGAGATCATTGGTCTCTGCGCGGGTGCGGGCGTCTGCGGGCGAGTGGCCATGCGCTCGCCACCTTGCAATGCACCGATTGCGCACGATATTCAGCGGAGTTTCGACCCAGATGGAAAAATCCCAGAGCGCCGCAAGCCCAGACCAGACAGGTTCATCGAAAAGCAGATAATTGCCTTCAACAATCGCAAACTCGCAAGACTGCGTCACAACTCCTGCTCCGGCGATTGCAAGATCGCGCTCTCTGTCGAAAATCGGGTAGATGACTTCGTCCTCACGTCTCAGGCGTTCAATCAGCGTGACGAAGCCGCGCACGTCAAAGGTTTCCGGTGCCCCCTTTCTTGCGCGCAGGCCGCGCGCGTCCAGCAGACGATTACCGAGGTGAAACCCGTCCATTGGAACGGTTTCAGCCTGCACGCCTTCCTGCCGCAGGCTATCGCGCAGCGCCTTGGCAAGAGTTGACTTCCCGCTTGCAGGTGGTCCGGCAACGGCGATCAGCTTGCGCTTTCCATCCCTGAGGCGACGCAATTGGCCCAGCAATTCCGGTTTTAGCTCCATTGGTGACACAGAAGAACGGCTGCTCATGCGGGCCCCCCTCAAAATACTCTTTCAGTCTCGCTTCTGATGTTCAGGGCAGTCGCCATGATTCGTCCGCGCAAGATGCCTCGTGCACCGCCTTGGCAACTCAGACGCCTGTATAGGTGCGCAAGGCACCGGCACTACCCTGTGACCAGATCATTTCAAGCCAGTTTGCAAAGATGTCGCGAAACGCCACCTGTTTACCCAGATCGCCATAGATCTGCTGCTGTTCCAGCCAAGCCATGGGGTGTTCGCGCGCGTGGCGCGCAATTTCTGTCAGGCTGGACCAATGTGGATCATTGGGCACGATTGCACTGCCATCCTCGCGTGTTCCAGCGCACATCCGTGCCCAGAACGCTTCGACCAGAGCAAGCCCGTCGAGCGGGCCCTCTGTTGCAAGCGCGTCGCGCAGACTTGGCAGTACGAAACCCGGATGCCGCGACGACCCGTCAAAGGCAACGCGGCGGATCGTGTCATGGATCGAGGGGTTGGAAAAGCGCTGCGCAATCAGGTCAACATATTGCTCCGGGGTCATGCCGGGAACGGGCACGACATGGGGAACGATCTCGGTCATCTGGACCTTGTGAAACAGCGCGTTGATCTGCGGGTGAGTCATTGCTTCGGCAACTGTGCCGATGCCCATGATCTCGGCCACATTGCCGATCACCTGATGACCTGCGTTCAGAATACGCAGTTTCTGCGCCTCATAGCCATGAACATCATTGGTGAATTGCACGCCCACCTGTGCCCAATCGGGACGCCCGGCACAGAACCTGTCTTCGATCACCCATTGTCGAAAGGGCTCATGCGCGACGGGCGCGGCATCGCGGACGCCGAATCCTTCGGCAAGCGCAATTTCATCGGGGCCGGTGGCGGGGACGATGCAATCGACCATTGCATTGGGAAAGCTGCATTCCGCGTTAATCCAGTCGGCAAGATCAGGATCCTGCAATCGCGCGAGTGTCACGACCGCCTGCCGCAGGATGGCACCGTTGGATTGCAGATTGTCGCAAGACAGGCAGGAAAACGGACCAAGGCCGCGCGCACGGCGCAACCGCAACGCCGCGACAATAGCCCCGAAGGCCGTGCGCGGCGTGTCGGGGTTTGCGGCATCATGTGCGATGTCGGGATGATTGCTGTCAAAGGCCTTACTGACGGTGTCGATATAGTATCCGCCCTCGGTGACTGTCAGTGACACGATCCGGATGTCGGGTTCTGCCATGCGGTTGATCAGGGCCGCATTGCCACCCTCGACCTTGATAAAATCGATCATCGAGCCCACAATCTCGGCCAGTTTGTGTGCCGGATCGAGTTCGATCAATGTGGTCAGGCAATCTTGCGCCAATAGTTTCTTGCGCATCTCGGCATCAGTGGGGCGCACACCCGCGCCGATGATCGCCCAATCCTGCGCCAGCCCCGAATCCATCAGCCGGTGCAGATACCACGCCTGATGCGCACGGTGGAAATTGCCAAGACCGATATGCACGATCCCCGGTGACAGGCTTGCGCGATCATAGGTCGGACGGCGCACCTTCTCAGGTAACCTGTGCAACATTGCTTGTGACAATGGCATCAGCTCATCCATTGACCACCATCTACGTTATAGGTCTGAGCGACGATGTAGTCGGCCTCGGACGACGCCAGAAAGACCGCCATCCCTGTCAGGTCCTCGGCACGTCCCATCCGTCCATAGGGTACGGATTCGCCGACTTCGCGTTTCTTCTGGCCGGGTGCCTTGCCTTCGTAATGTGCAAAGAAGGCATCCACGCCGTCCCAGTGTTCGCCATCAACCACCCCCGGTGCGATTGCATTGACATTGATCCCATACCTGATGAGGTCTTGCCCCGCAGATTGCGTCAGGCTGATGATCGCGGCCTTTGACGCGCAATAAACGGCCACCAGCGGTTCGCCGCGCCGACCGGCCTGCGACGCCATGTTGATGATCTTGCCACCGCCCCCGCGCGCGACCATGTGTCGGGCGACGGCCTGCAGGGTAAACAGGCTGCCCGCGACATTGATGTCGAAACAGCGCTGGAAGTCGTCGCGCGTGATTTCCACGATAGGGGCGGCAGTGAAGATTGCGGCATTGTTGATCAGGATGTCGATCTGACCGAAATGGGCGACGGTCGCATCAACTGCTGCCTCTATGCTGGCCTGTTGTGTGATGTCCATTTCCACAGCGAAAGCGGCAGCGCCCAGCTTTTCGGCTTCGCCCCGCGCGCGGTCAATATCGATATCGGCAAGCGCGACCCGCGCCCCGTCGCGGATGTAGGCTTTCGCAAAGGCCAGCCCGATCCCGCGCGCCGATCCGGTGATCAGCGCTGCTTTTCCGTCAAGACGTTTCACGGCAGTCTGTCCCCTTTGTCGTCAAAGCGATGCATCACATCGCTGCGCGGTGTCAGATATATCCTGTCACCATGCTTGAAGCTGATTTCGCCACCGACACGCACAGTGATCGTCTCGGCCAGCCCGGTGTCATGGACATGAAAAAACGTGTCAGATCCCAGATGCTCGGACACTCCGACCACCCCGGACCATGTGCCCTCAGTTGCAGATACAGTCATGTGCTCGGGCCTGATGCCGATGGTATGTGCATCATGCTTACGCGCCTCAGTGCCCTCGATCAGGTTCATCTTCGGAGAACCGATGAAACCAGCCACGAAGACATTTTTCGGCGCGTGATACAGGTCCAGCGGGCTGCCGACCTGCTCGATCCGGCCTGCATGCAGCACCACGATCTTGTCGGCCATGGTCATCGCTTCGACCTGATCGTGGGTCACATAGATCATCGTCGTCTTCAGCCGATTGTGCATTTCGCTGATTTCCAGCCGCATGCCCACGCGCAGCGCCGCATCAAGGTTCGAGAGCGGCTCGTCGAACAGGAACGCCGACGGCTCGCGCACAATCGCGCGGCCAATGGCAACGCGCTGGCGCTGTCCGCCTGACAACTGGCCGGGACGCCGGTCCAGGTAATCGGTCAGGTTCAGCACATCCGCCGCCTGCTCGACCTTGCGGTTCTGCTCGGCCTTGTCCATCCCGGCCATGCGCAGCGGGAACGCGATATTCTTGCGCACGGTCATATGCGGATAAAGCGCGTAGGACTGGAACACCATCGCGAGGCCGCGCTTGGCGGGTGGTATCGAGGTGGCGTCCTTGCCGTCGATAAGGATGGCCCCTGAAGTGACGTCTTCCAGCCCTGCAATCAGCCGCAGAAGCGTGGATTTGCCGCAACCCGAAGGGCCGACGAAAACCGTGAATTCGCCGTCTTCAATCGTCAGGTCCAGTGGCGGAATGACCGTCACCTCGCCGAAACTCTTGGTCACCTGGTCCAGAACAATGCGTCCCATATCGGTTTTCCTTACTTTACGGCGCCAAAGGTCAGGCCGCGTACCAGTTGTTTCTGGCTGAACCAGCCGATGATCAGGATTGGCGCGATCGCCATGGTCGAGGCAGCGGACAGCTTTGCGTAGAACAGTCCTTCCGGGCTGGA
>SKRW01000196.1 GCA_007118295.1 Paracoccaceae bacterium
GGATATCCTAGCCGATCCGGAGCAAAGCTGCGACACCAAACCCTTCGCTTGTCGGATCCTTGGTGCGATCGCGAGTGGTTAGGATTCAGAGAAAGACTGCCCTACCATCGGCAAAGGGTCAGGCACGTCGAAAAGTCGGGCGACTTCGGAGTAGGCAGGAAGCCTGCCTGACAGAGTTGCGGTATTGCATCAGCCGCATCTTGTGAAAGCGGTCGCTCGGCATACGGACCGAGACCACCAGCAGAACGAAAGAGACCTCAAAAAGTATAGCAACGAACGCCCTGTGTGGTTTCTGGGAACGCCTTGCCCAAAGTGACCGCACAATGCGCAATGGCCAAAAGTCCACAACCTCATCAGGCCAGTTTCTCGCGTTCTGCGTGCGTTGCACGCGGAGTCGCCGATTAACTTGGTGACGTTTCCGGTCGCGCGTACTCAACCTCTCCATCAGCAGAGGTCATTCACCTCAGGTAGAGTTAGTGACATCACTCATGCCTGTGCCATTGGCTCACGTGGTCGCAATGGCTTTCAAGATAAGCCCCTTCCCGATAGTGTTTGTCGTAGAATTCCAGATCGAGATGAACAGCCTGAACGAATCCGGGGAGTACGATAGTGGTGAAAGCGCCGGGAAACTTGCCATAGGTATCGAACACATACTGCGCCACGGTGCTGAGACACGCGATGAAATGGTCGTCATAGGGCGTGACGGAATCCTTGACCCGCGCAGTATCCCGCCATGGGCCCGGCGTGCCCGCGTCATAAGCGCCCCCCTGAGCGAATTTGCGCGCCACGAAAGCCCCTACAGCGGCGTGCATGTCGTCGTACCAGGGCGGGCACAGCCCCTGATAGACCCCTTCCAGCCCCACGGGGTTGGGTAATGTCCATCGATCATCGTGCTGAAAGCGGAAACCGAACCCTTTGATTCCGGTCCCGGCAAAGGCTCCGAGGATTGACCAGCGGTTCATGCCGTTGAAATAAAGCCCGCCAAGGCCCATCGCCTGAAGGGTGAGCACCATGTTATGCGCCATGAAGGCGCATTCGGACACATTGGCCTCGTAGGCCATTTGCTGGAGTACAGACAACGGCACGCGCTTGTCGAAGTTCAGCAAGCCTGACCGGATGAAGGGGTTCAGATCGCCCGCCATCCGCGCTGCGGCATCATCCATGATGACATTGCCATTGCTGATCGCCATGGCCATCAACGCAAGCAGTTGTTCGCTGGCATCGGCAATGGGCATGAACAGGCTGGAGCCGGGGGTATTGGCCATCCACAGGTTCGGCTCCAGCATGTGCGGGGGAGCGGCTGGCAGGTCCAGCCTTGTGTCCGATAGCTTGCGGGTCTGCGCGCGGATTGTGGCGATGATGCGCTCGATGTCGTCCTCGATATGCTGGTATTCACGCATCCGTTCGGGCGTGATGTCGCGGGTATTGGTGATATAGGTGCCACTGTCATCAGTGAAAAGCATCGCCGGGGTGCCGAAACCTCCCGCTGTGGGCGCGGTGCGCCCGGTGAAGCGCAACGTGTAATGGGCGTGCTGGTCGGGGCGGTCCGGGCCGAAGGGGACGCCAAAACCCCATCCGCTGACGCCAGTGCCGGCCGCCAGCAGGACACTGGTCTCAAGGTCGGACAACGGCAGCGGATCGTGCCGCGACCGAAAGGCCAGCGGGCCAGACGGGATTTCCATCCCCAGCCCGAATCTGCGCGCCCGTCGCCCGAAGATCGCGTCCAGCAAGGGAAAGCGCGACAGGTTATCAAGCGGGTCCGTCATGGCATGTCCTCCATAAGATCAGGTCGGGGCGGGCGTGTTGTCCCTTTCCATCAGGGCTTTCAGATTGTCACCTTCTTCGCGCATATGCTGTTCAACCGCTGTGAAGCCTGCGCGGTTCAGCCGCAGCCCGAGCGGCCCGACACGGATATGCACTTCCTGCGTGACGCGACATCGCGCGTCCACGGCTTCGATGACGAAGCGCACCCGACGCAGAAAAAGTCCGATCAGGAAATTGTCGGGCACAAACTCGATCAATCGGTCGCGCTCGACTTTCGTGTATCGCATCGTGCGTTTGTAGTGCGCGCCATGGATGCGCTCCTCGAAATAGAAGCGGTTGCCTGCCGCCTGCCGCCCGTCCTGAAGCCAGCGAAAGCTGATATGGTCGGGATGCCAGCGGGTATAAGTCTCCTCTGATCGCTCAAAGAAGTCGAAGATGCGCTGCGCGGGTGCAGCGATCATGGTGGCTTGCGACAGGATCACATTTGCCTCCTCCGTGATATTCTAACGGCCAATGGCGCTGATGTCAGCCGCCACAGACAGACGCGCGCGGTGGTGCGACATCGCGGAATGCGTCCCGGTCTTTCCACGCAGGTTCGGACGTCACAACAGCCGGACGCGGCACGAAATGCAAGGTACCGTCGGGTGTAGGAAAGTAGCGCGGGCAGTTGGGGAAGATCGCCCGCGCCTTGGCCCGCACAAGCATCCGCGCGCCCAAAGCGCACGGACGTTAACTGTGCAGGTAGGGAAGTTCTAGATGATCATAACCCACCCAACTGCGTCACTTTTGCATGCCAATTCACAGACCTAGCCTGATCCGGGTCGAAATGCCTTGCTGCGCGCAGGGTCCGTCTCGATCCGCCCGGCACCGATCAGGTCGAGGCAATAGGGCACGGCGGCAAATACCGCGTGCAGGCATGTCGCAATCGCAGCAGGTTTGCCGGGCAGCGTGATGAACAGGGTGCGTCCCCGCACACCGGCGCTCTGGCGCGACAAGATCGCAGTTGGCACTTCAGCCAGCGACGCGCGGCGCATTTCCTCACCAAATCCGGGCAGGTCGAAATCCATGATATCGGCCAGCGCCTCGGGGGTGCGGTCGCGCGGCGCAGGGCCAGTACCGCCTGTGACCAGCACCAGATCAGCGCCACCATCGGCCAGCGCGCGCATCGCATCCGCCACGTTTTCCCGCCCATCCGCGACAATCTGGCGAACGACAGTCACCGGCGATGTGAGGGTTGCGCGCACCCAATCCTCGGCGGCAGGGCCACCCAGGTCAGCGTATTCGCCCCGTGCCGCGCGATCTGAAACGGTCAGAATGGCGATACGCGCGGCTTCAGGCGGCATGGCGGTGACCTGCGTTCAGGCACCAGTTGGTTACTGCAGGAATATCTGCCGGCAAGCCTGCTGCCAGCCCGTCGGCAAAGACCTCGAATGCAGCCAGATTCAGACCATTGACCCCGACCAGGACCGGCAGGCCCAGACAGATCGCTTCGCCGATAACAGGGGCAAAGCCGCCACCCTCAGACTCGGTCTTGCCGAATTTATTGACGATCAACAGGTCAGCGCCCGAGAGCGCGGCCTCGGTCGCGACCACAGCCTGCGCCAGAACGCTGGTATCCAGCGTGCAACCGCGCGCCAGTGCGCCGCGATCCTCGCTGATGCGCAAGACCTCGCCCGAAGACAGAATCAGCAGATCCATATCGCATTTGCGCCGGTCTGCGCGCGCCGTGTTGGTTTGCACGGTTCCGCATAACCGCAAACGCCCTTCCAAGCCCGCGACCACCTGCGCCAGAAACAGATCGCTCGCACCCCGTCCGGGCAGGCTGACATATCCCAATTTCATCGCGCGCGTCCTCTGTGCAAGCATCTTCTGTCGATATAGGTCATCGAACACCCATCCCCCTTGATATGAATCAACAGATAAGCAGGCGACACAGCCAAGCTCTCCATATTTTCTTTGGATACTGATCTCTTCCAAGGGCCTTTATTTGATTAATATCAATCACGGCAACATCCTCGCCAAAAGCGGTTCGCATGACCCCGATCCACTTCTCTCAATCGACAGCCGAACAGACCTTGTCTTCATCTTCAGACTGGACGGGCAGATTGTGACAGAGATTTACCAGAATCCGTCGCGCCAACTCGGGCCTTGGTCGGGTCGTATCAGTCAACTACTCCATGTCAGCACAAAACCGGCGCTGGCTAAGGTATTCTTCCTGCATGGCCGTGATCGGACATGGCCAGCCCCTCTCCATGATCAAGCAGCCTGAAGCTGAACGCCCTCTATCCGGGCTTTTGCAACAAGGTCTGCAGTGAACCTTGCAGCCGCCCGCGCCCAGGCCGCTTTGGCATGGGCGTCGCGCAGACGTGGCAGGATCGCATCGAACGGCAGCACCTCGCCGCGTGCGCGTGCGTCCAGCCGGATCAGGTGCAGACCAAAGCGGGTTTCCACCGGATCGCTGATCTGGCCTTCGTGCAGTGTCTCAAGCGCAGCCTCGAATTCCGCCACTGTATCGCCCTGCCCCAACTGGCCCAGCAGCCCGCCATTATCCTTGGACGAACAGGCCGAATGATCGCGCGCCAGTTCGCCAAAGCGGCGCGGGTTGGCACGCAATTCGGCCAGAACAGCATCAGTCTGCGCGCGCAGGGTGGCCATATCGTCCTGACGGGGGAACAGGATATGCGCGGCCTCATAGAGCGAGGGCGCACGGAAGCGGTCCGGCTGAGCGTCATAGACGCGGCGCAACTCGGCCTCATCGGCGGGGGCGGGCTGAATTGCCACCTCGCTGAGTTGGCGGATCAGCGCCTCGTCCCCGGTTTCCACCTGCCCCGGCGCGACTTCCACCGGGTCAGGGGTCAGGCCACGCGCGCGGGCCTCTTGCAGCATCAATTCGCGGATGGCGAGGGCGCGCGCGGCGGCTTTCCAGGCCAGCCCCGGTTTTTCCTTCGGGGCTGGGTGGTTCTGGGCCTCATTCGCAATGCGTTCGGCCGAAATCTCGATGCCGTTGACAAAAACAGGCGGGAGAAGGGGTTTCATGGGGCTGGTTCCTCATTCGGCCGGGGTTTGGGATTTGGGCTTCGGGGCCATGCCCGCAGCTTTCATCGCACGCGGGTCACGGGCAAAGGGCTTGAGGCCCGTCCGAACCGGTTTCGCCCCCTCCCGCGAGCGCACGATCTGGTAGCCGGGCCGCCACAGGAAACGGATCGGCACCGACAGCATGTGCACCAGACGCGTGAAGGGGAACAGCGCCACGATCACCATGCCAAGGAAGATGTGGAACTTGTAGAGCCAATGCACATTGACCACTTCCTGCCAGGCGTTGATCTGCAGCCCCATGACCGATTGCGACCAGGTCATGAACTGGATCATCTTGGACCCGTCCATATGGCCCAGCGTCAGAACGATCGTGCCCATGCCAACCACAATCTGCACCCACAGGATCGCCAGAATGCCGATATCGGCAAAGGACGAATTGTTGCGGATACGCGGGTCCGTCAGGCGACGATGCAACAGCATCGAGCAGCCCACGAAAGCTGCCGCGCCCGCTGTGCCACCGATGATCACGGCCATCCATTGTTTCAGCCCGTAGCTGATGCCGAGCGCATCCAGAAGCCAGATCGGCGTGAACAGGCCCACCAGATGGCCAAAGAACAGCACGATAATGCCGACATGGAACAGCACCGATCCCCACATCAACTGCCTGCGCCGCAAGAGTTGGCTGGAGGAAGATTTCCATGTGAACGGGTCACGCTCGTAGCGCGCGATGGTCCCGATCAGGGCGACAGCCAGCACCGCATAGGGCAGGATGCCGAAGATGAGATAGTCTAGGCTAAAGTTTCCAAACATAGTCTTATGCTCCTACATCTGGCCCGGCGCATCAGGGCGCGGGGCGGCGGGCATGTCCATTTTCGCCAGAATGTCCCGGCTGATGGGGCATCCGGCGTTCGGGTCAGGGCCGAAGGTGACCATCGCTTCTTCCCAGACGGCGTCCAGCGCTTCGAGGTCTTCGGGGTCGTCATCCTTCTCGGACAAAAGCGCCTCGGCTTCGGGGCTGGGTCCGACCTGCGCCAGAGTCACAAGGGCGGCCATCACTGGCGCATAGACGCTTTCGCGCCGCGCCAGACGTTCAGCCAGCGCCACGATGATGTGACCGGCATCGGCAAGGATGGCGCGCGCCTGCTCTGGTGCCTGCGTTGACAGAAACTCCAGCAGCACGGGCAGGTGGTCGGGCAGTTCCGGCCCGACCAGATCGAACCCGCCGGCGCGGTAGGTTTCCAACAGATCCACCATCGCGCCGCCCCGATCCCGGCTTTCGCCGTGGATATGCTCGAACAGATTGAGCGAGAGCGTGCGCGCACGGTCGAATTGCAGGACATAGCGTTCCTGCAGGTCATAGATGTCACCAGTTTCCAGCTCGGTCAAAAGCGGTTCCAGCTTGGCCCGCTGGCTGGCACAAAGCAGGCCCTCGTCAGAGAGAACCCGCCGGATTTCAGGGACCGCTGCCTGCAAATCCGGGGTCGGATAGGTCAGCAGGGCAGAAAGCGCGTGATATGTTTTCATGACTGGATAAACTCCTGCGGGCTGCGGAATTTCTTGCCACCCGAAAACAGCGAAGTGCCGCTGCTGCCTGATGAACAGCCATTGCCATCGGTGAAGCCGCAGCCGCCCTTCAGGTCATAGGCATCTTCGACCAGTTCGCGATGCGTGGTCGGGATGACGAAACGATCCTCGTAGTTGGCGATGGCCATTAGCTGATACATCTCGTCGATCTGCGCAGGCGTCATGCCGACGCGCTTGGCCACCCCGATATTGATCACGCCGTCCACGGTTTTAGACCGCATGTAGGACCGCATGGCCAGCATCCGTTCCAGCGCGCTGACAACAGGGGCTTCATCACCCGCCGTCAGCATATTAGCCAGATAGCGCACCGGGATACGCAGGGATTGCACATCCGGCATATCGTCTTGCGCGCTGATCTTGCCCGCCTCGGCGGCATTCTGGATGGGCGAGAGGGGCGGGATATACCACACCATCGGCAGCGTGCGGTATTCAGGGTGCAGCGGGAAGGCGATCTTCCATTCCATCGCCATCTTCCAGATGGGCGATTTCTGTGCGCCGATGATCCAGTCCTCTGGCACGCCTTCGGCGCGCGCCGCCTCGATCACCGCAGGGTCGTTGGGATCAAGGAACACGCCAAGCTGCGCATCATACAGATCGTGTTCATTCTCGACCGATGCAGCCTCGGCGATCTTATCGGCGTCATAGAGCATGACGCCCAGATACCGGATGCGCCCCACACAGGTTTCCGAACAGACCGTCGGTTGGCCGGATTCCAGACGCGGATAGCACAGCGTGCATTTCTCGGATTTGCCAGACGACCAGTTGTAATAGATCTTCTTGTAGGGACAGCCCGACACGCACATCCGCCAGCCACGGCATTTTTCCTGATCGATCAGGACAACGCCATCATCCTCGCGCTTGTAGATCGCACCGGATGGGCAGGACGCCACGCAAGCCGGGTTGAGGCAATGCTCGCACAGGCGCGGCAGATACATCATGAAGGTATTTTCATACTCGCCATAGATGTCCTTCTGGATGCC
>SKRW01000281.1 GCA_007118295.1 Paracoccaceae bacterium
GATCCGTCAACGCAAAGCAACGTATCCTCGCGGGACAGGATCGCCATGCAAACCCCCGGATCACCCTGTCTGCCGGCGCGGCCCATGAACTGGCGGTCGATGCGCGCACTTTCGTGGCGTTCCGACATCACAACACAAAGCCCCCCGCGCGCGGCCACCTCCGGGCCAAGCCGGATATCTGCACCCCGACCGGCCATATTGGTCGCCACGGTCACGCGCCCGGCCTGGCCTGCCTCGGCGATCTTGCGCGCTTCCTGCGCGTCCTGCGCCGCCGATAGGACTTCGTGGGCCATGCCAAGCCGTGTCAGCGCCTGCGATGCAGATGTGCTGGCCGCGACCGAGCGCGTTCCGATCAGCACAGGCACCCCGGCTGCGGACAGGCGCTGCGCCTCCTGGGCAATCAGCGCCCATTTCCGATCTGCGCTGTCTACCACCCGCGCAGGCTTTACAATCCGCTGGACAGGTCGATGCGACGGGATGCTGGCCACTGGCAACCGATAGACCTGCCATAATTCTCGCGCGACTTCGCGCGCGGTGCCTGTCATCGCGGCAAGACGGTCATAGCGTCGAAAGAACCGCTGATACGTCGTCCGCGCCAGTGTCACACGCCCGCGCGACAGCGGCAGGTTCTCCTTGATCTCGACCAGTTGATGCAGCCCTTCGGTCCAGAATCGATCCTTCATCACCCGGCCCGTGTATTCGTCAATGATCTGAATGGTCTCGTCCACGACCAGATAATCCACATCGCGGGTCAGAACATGCCTTGCGGTCAGAGCCTTGTTTGCAAGTTCTTCGCGCAGGATACGGTTGGACAGCACCCCACCTTCGGCCAGAAGCCGCAACTGGCTGGCACCACGACCCGTCAGCTCGACCCGCTTTTCGCTGTCATGCATGATCCAGTCGCGCCCCTGCTTCAATTGCGCGGAACATCTGGCGGCGGCTTGCAGGTAATCGGGTGGATACAGCGGCGGCCCTTCGCCTGACAGGATCAGCGGGGTGCGGGCCTCGTCGATGAAGACACTGTCCGCTTCATCCACCAGCGCAAAGGCCAGCCCGCGCAACAAGCTGCCTTCGGGCGCCAGCGCGCCGTTGCGCAAAAGCTCTGCGCGGCGTGTCAGCGGCCCACCCTCTGTCCCGCGGGCCAGACGATCGCGCAGATGGTCAAAGGCCAGCTCCTTGTTCGAGCAATAGGTGATATTTGCCAGATAGGCCGCGCGGCGTTCAGCCTCTGGCATACCGGCCTTGACCACGCCCACACTCAGGCCAAGACAGGCAAATACCGGCAACATCTCGGTGGCATCGCGTTCGGCCAGATAATCGTTCACTGTCACAACATGCACAGGCCGCCCGGTCAGGGCCATGGCGGCTGAGGTCATGGTTGCGGTCAGGGTCTTGCCCTCGCCGGTCTGCATTTCTGCCAGCATGCCGCGCATCATCGCATAGGCACCCATCATCTGCACAGGATGATGGCGCAGACCCAGCGACAGTTCGGCAGCACGGCGCACCAGCGCAAACACTGGCGCAACATAGGCGAGGTCTCCCGGATCATGCCGCCGTGCGGTGCGCGCGCAGACCCGCGCCTGCGCACGCAATGCGTCGCGGTCAAGCATGCCCATCGCGACCTCGGCCTGTTCAACCGCAGGCACCACGCGGCGCAGATGCCACGGCCGCAAAGGGGCCAGCCAGCCTTGCGCGGTGCCAACGACAGCGGCCATCGCACGGTCCAGCCGGGCTTCACGGGGCCAGTCGCGCTCAATCCGGTAATGGGGATCACGCGCAATCCGGTCAACCGACAGCGCCGGTGCCACAAAGGGGGCCGCCGCATCAGACATCGAATCTGCTCAGGAAAAGCTGACGGATCTGACGGGTCAGCCGCTCGACCGGCGTCGCCCAGCCATGATCAACGCGCACATGAACCCGCATACCCGGCAAGATCTGTTCAGAAACCAGGGCGAGCTTCAGATCAACGACGAAGATCGGCTCGATTGCATCAGGCCGCTCGGGATCGTGCGAGGCGGGATCAATCTGGATCGGCCCGCCACCTGCAGTTCCCAGCGCGGCTGACGGCAGTTGCCGCTGTGCTTTGGGGGATGCGCGATCCAGTTCGGCATGCAGTTCCTGTTCAGGCGCATACGCCAGTCGCAGTCGGGCGCTCAGCGCTCTGTTATAGATCAGGTCGGCACGGTCAGCAGTGACCACAGCGCGCACAAAAGGCCCGCCCTCGGCTACGACATACCCCATCAGCGTGCCGCGACGCACAAAGCGTCCCTCATCCTTTTCTGTCAGAAGGCCGATGAATCGGCCCGCCCCCGGACTGGTAACTTCGAGCGCGGCAAGGCGTGCATCGAGAAGATCAAGCGCGCTTTCGACACTGTCAAGTTGCGCGCGCAGGATCGCCTCGCGCGTGGGGTCTCGGGTGGTTTCTTGCGCAAGCCGCAACACGAATTCTTGCTGTTGCGCGCGCAAGACCTCGCGCCGCGCAGCAAGGTCCGGGTCGCGCAGGCTGTAGAGTTTGCGGTCAGCGGCAACGGTTTCATCTGTTTCAGCCCCCAGACTGGTCAGTATCCCGCTGGAGCCTGCGCGCACCTGCGCCTCTTCCGGCAGGACGATGACACCTGCAAGGGTCGTGGCATAGGGCAGCGGCACAAGCAGCAACGCCCCTGCGATCAGCCCGACCACGGCACTGGTTACCACCACCGCGCGGCCACGATGCGGCCCCAGTTCCGGGGAATCCCATATCCACCACAGCCCTTTCAGCAAGGGCCAGCAAATCGACATCCAGACAGCCCAGATAGCCAGCAACACCCCGACAAAGAACAGTTTTGTTGCAATGAACAGCGCGATCACCACCATGATGAAGATACGATAGATCGCGGCTGACACGGCGTAGAACACAAACCAGACCGGCTCTCCGCGCGCGGTGGCAGGCGATATACTGTCGCGCAGACCGAATGCGTGGCGCTTGATCAGATGCTGCACATGCCGGTTGGCACGGGTCCCGAGATTCGGGATCTCCACAAGATCGGCGAAGACGTAGTAGCCATCGAAGCGCAACAATGGATTGCCGTTGAACAACAGCGTCGAGACCCCGCCAATCAGCGCCACATTCAAGGCAGCGGCGCGAACCAGCCCCGGTTCGGCATTGACCCAGACGACCATCGCAATCCCGGCCAGCGCCAGTTCAACAAGGATCCCGGCACCACCGACAATTGCGCGGTGCCATTTCGACGGAAACCCATGCGCCGCGGACGCATCAACATAGGGCACCGGGATCAGCACAAGGAACATCACGCCCATCTCATGCACCGACCCGCCCCACATCTTGGCGGCATAGCCATGGCCAAGCTCGTGCAGAGCCTTTACCACCGGATAGGTCAGCGCCAGCAGGATCAGGTTTTCGGCCAGCAATACCCGGTCCATCAGGTTTTCAGTCAGATCAGCCCAGTTGAGCACCGCAATACCCGCCCCCGCGCAAACGACAGCAAGCCACAACACCGCGCCAAAGGGTGTGAAAAACGGACGCGCCAGCGGCAAAGTTGCGCTCAGGAACCGGTCCGGGTCTATCAGTGGCAACCGCAGTGCCAGCGGATTGCGCAGGCGTGCCATCAACGCCTTGTGCGCCCGGTCGCCCGCGCGGTAGGCAAGTTCACCCAGATCGGGCGGGATGTCTCCGGCCAACAGATCGGCCGAATGAAGCTGCGACAGCAGTCGTATCACGTCATCCTGGGTTGGTGGCTCGGTGTCCTTACCCATCCATGTGATTGTTTTTTGCCAGATATCCTCGACCGTGCGGCGGCCATTCATCAGCCCGAGCATATGATTTGCCGCCTCGGTAATCCGGTGAAACTGGCCGGTCTGATCGTTTTGCAGCACATACCAGTCCGCGCCCCGAAACACCTGCCGGTGCGTGCGCGCATGCGCACGCAGTCGCGGGCGCATGCGCGCCACGCGAAACCAGTTGGGGCTGAAAGCAGATTGCGGCATCGTCTAGCCCAACCATGACCAGAGCGTCAGCCGCGCCCAGTCGCGCAGCGGTCTGGTCCAGATGTCGATCATCAGGCGCGCGTCAATATCGATCTTGGCAACACCGGTCATCCCGGACCGCAGATCAGGCGAATGCCGCAACAATTCGGCTTCGGCGACAAAGGTGTTGCGCCCGCCAGAGGCTTGCGCAACGGGCGTCACCCGCTCAAGCGCAAGCGCAAAGCTTTCACCCGGCAACGCTCCCAGCACCATCGTGCCGCGCTGACCAGCCTGAAGGTCGCGCACACGCCGCTCATCGACGTGCAGCACGATCCGATAGTCGCTGTCCGGCACGATCTGGAACAGCACATCGCCAAGCTGCACAGACGCGCCAATATTCCGGGTCTGATCACCCGCGACAATGACGCCGTCGAAGGGCATCTCGATTTGCGCGCGCGCGATCCGCGCCTCGATGATGGCAAGCTGCGCCTCGGCCTGCTCGACCTGAGCGGCGATCAGTTCTGCCTCGGCGCGGTCGCGACGGCCTATGGCCTGACCGTATTCCAGCTCGGATTGTCGGATCTCGGTCAACCAGCGCAACCGCTCCAGCACCAGTTCGCGGTCATCAAGTGCCGCAATCACGGTGCCCTGCGCGATCTGATCGCCGGGTCGGGCCACTGCGCTGCGCAGAAAACCGTCGAAAGGGGCAATCAGGCTGCGTTCCAGTCTTCCCTGCACCGTGGCATCCGCCGTGACCCGGTAGGGGCCAGTCCAGGTCGAGAACAGTGCCGTCGCCGCGACGACCCCCACCATCGCCAGCTTGCGCCCGGCATGGTCAGGTCCGAAAAGCTGCATGAACTGGGTGCGCAGGGACTGGCCAATCTTGACGATCAGCCAGCGCTGGTTTTCTGCCTTGTCCCACAACGCAGGCCCCGCCAGCGCCGCAGCCGCATCCACCAGCGCAACCTCGTCGGCCGTGAACGCGGCAGGGTTTGATCGCTCGATGGTGACAGCCCCGCCCCACCGGGCACCCTCGACGCGGAATGGCACTGTCAGAACGGCTGCTCCGCCCCGGTCATGCGAGAGCGCCGCTTGCGCGCGGGTCGCGTTGGGTTCGTCATCCGGCTCTGGCCATGTCAGTGCTGCGCGCTGGGACAATGCCTCGTCCATCGCCTCGACAACCAGCCTGTTCAGCCGCACACGCTTGCCGAATTCGGCAGAATGCGACACGGCCATGATCTCGGTCCGGGTAAGGCGACGCAATGCCACCACGGCGCGGTCGCCCCCCAACAGAAGCGACAACTCTGTTGACAACCGCAGCGCCGCTGCGCGCGCATCACGCGGTTCCTGAACCGCCGCCATCAGCCGGTGCGCCGCAGACAAACGTTCAATGGTTGCAGATACCGTGTCCAGCGCGTCGCGCGCCATGCGTTCGCGCAGCCAGGCCACCCCCCAGGTGAGGCCCTGAATACCCGCACGCAATCGCGCAGGCGCTGCCGATTCGAGGCTGAGCGCCACAGCGCAGCGCACATCGGCACGCCCGGTCTGTGACGGCAGATCAAGCGTGACAGGCAGCGCAACAAACGCGCCGCTGCCATCTTCGTGCCGGATCACGCTGGACCTGCCGGAACCAAGTGCGGCCCGCGCGACCGGCTCCAGCAGGCGTTCCGCACCGCCACCCTGCGCGGCAATGACGTGAAACGCGCCCGCGCCTTCAAGATAGACCGCCCCGCCCCTTGCACTGCTTTGGGCGATCTGCATCCGCAGCCAGAGTGGGGCCAGGGCGCGCAGATCTTGTGCCGACAGAAGATCAGAAGATTTGCTGACACCCTGAACGACGGCGCTGGCCATCGTCTGCGACGCCGCAACAGTCACAGCGCGGTCTCGTGCCGTATCGTGTTTGCCTGTGTCACGATGGGGCACCATCCTTCAGTTCGCCATATCGTGCTTCATACTGATCAAGCACACCATTCAGTGCCTGTGCCAGTCGTTTCGCTGCAATCGGTGTCATGATGACACGATGGGCCAGTTGGACGCGGACCTCATTTCTGTCGCCGCTAGGGTTCCATGTCTGGTTGGTCCCCATGAACAGATCGACTTGTTCCTGACTGGACTGGATATTCACCACATTCGCGAATGCAGTCGACATATTGCTGTCATCCCAGATCACTACGGGTGCGTCCTGCGCCGTGTTCTTTTTGTCTGCCATGCGCTGTTCCTTTGTTCCGGCGGCAAGTCGGGCCATTCAATTTCTTGTAGTAGAGGCGACAGGCAAGGTGGGCTTCTCTCAGCCGCGCCCACAATTTGCAGATCCCCAATTCCAGATTTTAAGCTATTCTGCGGCGATCGGTGTCACATCAATCCACTCCTCCGTCATCGTGCTCTCGGACCCACATTCGCCCGAAAGCATATCGACCGGCACAGCACCTTGAATGATCAGATCCTGCAAGGTTTCTGCATCAAGCGCATGGTCGAAGACCGTGATGTCCTCGATATTGCCCGAGAAATGATGGAACACGCGCGCGTTGTCGTCCGGCACCCCGGCGGAGGGCATGAAATCTGCCCCAAACACAGTCGCAACACAGGACCTCGCAAGCTCGTGCCCACCCGCAAGGCTACCAACCATCTGCCCATCGACCCAGAGTTGCAAGCCATCCTCGCTCCAGACAAGCGCGAGATAGACCCACACATTTGGCGGCACGGTCACGTCAGTCAGGATTTCCTCGGCCTCGCCCTGCAATGCTCGTTGCAGGACAACACGGCCTTCGACAAGTTTCACGGTAAGGCCGTTATCGGGATCCGCGTGCCGGGACAGCAGGGTCATGGTTCCATTCACAGCCTGCGGCATGAACCAGAACTTGATTGTCCCGCTTGGACCAGAGAGCAATGCCTGCGGTCCGACCACGGCAGCCGTGCCCCTGTCCGCATTGAAGCTGAACCTGAACATCGTAGAGATCAGTGTCGCGCGGCCCGCATCCTCGGTATCACTGCTCGCACCACCAACACCGCCCTGAAGCCGGAGCGATGACGCCGATGCGGATGATGGCTGCACTCCGGCCCTGATCGGCGCACCGCCACCGCCTGCCGGGCCAACCGATCTGGATGGCGCAGGCTCGGCCGGTGCCGTGAAATCGACCTCTACGTCCTGGAACACCTTTACGACAAGGTCGCTTTCCGCGTCCTCGAACACCTGGAAATCCGAAGCTGCGCCCGCTTCCATTCCGCGATAGGACCAGATGCCTTCCAACTCCAGCAGTTCACCCGCGGAGGCGAGGATGTAGAGCGTGCCATCCGGGGCATTGTCGCGAATGAAATCGGGATCGATCATGCCATCATGTTCTGACCCGACCCCGATGATAATCGCGCGCGCGCCGTCCAGAAACTCCAC
>SKRW01000260.1 GCA_007118295.1 Paracoccaceae bacterium
GCCACCAGCCAGTCGATATCGCCAAACGCCCATTCATTTATGGGGCGGCCAAACACATCATGCATCGAGGCAAAAAGCGCACGGTCCTGATCCGGGGGCAGGTCCGGGCGCGCGTCCATGTAACGCCGCCAGCGCAACTGCGCGAGGTAGAACAGATAGACTCCCTCTGCGCGTTTCCCGTCATCAAAGACCTGGATCGCGCTCTGGAACAGGGCCAGCGGGTGGTCGTCCAGCAATGGTTCCGCCAATGCCTGTGCGCGCGACATATCCTGCGCCAGCAGCGGTGCAGCAACGCCAGCAACCGCAAGGGAAAGGCCCAGCAACATCGGCGCGACGGCCTTAGACATAGTCAGACCGCACCAACCCGTATTTTGCCATCTTCTCGTTCAATGTCCGGCGCGGCAGGCGCAATTCCTCCATCACGGCTGTGATCGAGCCCTTGTGACGGCGCATGGTGTTGTCGATCAGCATCCGCTCGAACGCCTCGACATGCTCTTTCAGCGGCTTGCCTTCGGTGGTCATCGCTTCGTTCGCGGCCTCGTTGTCGGCCATGATCAGCGACATCAGCGCCCCGTCCTCGCGCCTGCTTTGCAGCACGGCACGTTCCGCGATATTCACCAACTGGCGGACATTGCCGGGCCAGGGTGCCTGCAAAAGCTGTGCTGCCTCGGGCATCGAGACTTCGGGGACCGGGCAGCCATATTCCTCGGCGAACTGATCGAGATAGGTTGTGAACAGCGCAAGGATATCCTCGCCGCGAATCCGCAAGGGGGGCAGCGTGATCTTGTGGGCGGTCAGACGGAAGTACAGATCGGCGCGCAAGGCGTCCTCGATGGTCTGGTCGGCCCTGTGGGTGTTGCACACGGCGATGACGCGGGTTTCTGGCGGGGTGCCAATGGTGTTCAGCCACCCTAGCAGCCGCGCCTGCATCGCCTCGGACAGACACTCGATATCTTCGATCACAAGTGTTCCGCCGCGCGCTTCTTCGGACAGGGGCTTGCCGATCCCATCCTCGGCGGGGCCGAACAGGCGCGTGGCAAGCGCCTCGTCCGAGAGCCCCGCACAACTGACCGAGACCAGCTTGCGCGCCGCGCGCGGCCCCACGGCATGCAGCGCATGGGCTACCAGCGTCTTGCCAGTGCCGGTTTCGCCATCAATCAGCACATGACCATCAGCCTGCCCGATATCGAGGATATCTTCGCGCAGGCGCTGCATTTCGTCGGACGCGCCGACAAGGCGGCGCATGATGGTGCTGCCATCGGCCAGTTCACTGCGCAGCGCGCGCGCCTCCAACGCGAGGCTGCGCTTTTTCACGGCGCGTTCGGCCAGTTCCATCATCTTTTCCGGATCGAACGGTTTTTCCAGAAAATCGAACGCGCCCAGACGCATCGCCTCGACCGCGATGGGAACATCACCATGGCCCGTGATCATGATAACCGGAATCGCGGAATCGAGCGCGACCAACCGCTTCAACAGCGCCATTCCGTCCATGTTCGGCATGCGGATATCGGTGATCACCACACCGGGGAAATCGGCATCGATTGCGGCAAGCGCTTCTTGCCCGTCGCAATAGGTTTCCGTGGAAAACCCCGAGAGGGCCAGCCACTGGCTGATCGACTGGCGCATATCCTGTTCGTCATCGACAATCGCCACACGCATCTGACGGCTCATGCAGGTATTTCCTTCTTCGATACTGCCCAACAGGTGAGCCATTTTCCTTGCCCACTGCCCCCAGAGGGGCGCGCGCGCATCATTCTGCTGCGTCCTGCCGGACACCATAGCGGGGGAACTCGACCTCGAAAACCGCCCCGCCTTCGGGCGCATTCAGCGCAGTCAGACGCCCCCCGTGGTCATTGACGATCCCGGATGAGATCGCCAGACCCAGCCCCACGCCCTTGCCTGCAGGCTTGGTGGTATAAAAAGGCTCGAACAGACTGTCGATATCGGCGATACCCTCGCCATTGTCGCGCACTGTCAGCTTTGCCGTCTCGCCCTGACTGATGATGATGTCGATCTGCGGCGTATTGACCTTGTCCGTCGCGTCAACCGCGTTGCGGACCAGATTCAGGATCACCTGCTCGACACGCACGGTATCGCCCATGATCATCACCGGCTCGGGCGGGACAGTGCGCACGACCAGCACACGGCTGTCGCGCAGCATTGGCTCCATCATGGTCAGCGCATCGGCCAGACAGGTGCGCAGGTCGATGGGGGCAAAAGCCTCGCCGCCCTTGCGGGCAAAGGATTTCAGCGTGCGCGCAATCGCCCCCATCCGGTCGATCAGGTCATCAATCCGCTGGAACGAGGCCAGCGCCTCGTCCGGGCGCTTGCGGCGCAGCAACAACCGCGCCCCCGCCAGATAGGTCTTCATCGCCGCAAGCGGCTGGTTCAATTCATGACTGACCGAGGCCGACATTTCGCCCAGCGATGCCAGCTTGGCCGATTGCGCGATGGTCTGTTCCGCTACGGCCAGATCCTTCTGCACCCGCACCCGCGCCGCGATCTCGCGCTGAAGGCGCGCGTTCAGGGCGCGCAAATCCTCGGATTCCTGCTGGAACACGGCAGATTGCGACCATGCACGGCGGCTGAGAATGTAGAACACCAGCGCCAGCAGCAGCGCAAAGACCGTCAGCACCAGCGCCAGCACGGCATTCACGCTCTCGCGCACCGAATCGTAGCGGGTGAAGCTGACCAGCCGCCAGCCCCGGAACGGCACCCGCACCTCGGATCGCAGCACCGCCTCGCCACGCACAAAGGCATCTGCCGGGGTCTGCGCCCAGTCGGCAGTGGCGCGCAACGCCCGTGCGATGGCAGATGGCGCATCGCGCAGCGCCAGTGCCTCGTCCAGCGAGCGCCCCCGCCAGCGCGGTTCGGTCGCAAGAATGATCCGGCCACTGGAATCCATCAGCGCGACAGCATCGGCAAACCCGGCCCAGCTACGCTCGAATTTGGACAGGTCCGCCGACACCATCACCACGCCCAGCACGTCGCCCCCGCGCCTGACCGAGCGCGAAAAGGAAAAGCCAAACCCCCCGCTTTCCAGTTCCTGAACCAGAAACGAGGTGTCCGACGTGCGCCGCGCCTCGACAAAGGACGAGTCGTTGCTGCGGTTCTTGCCCAACTGGTTGCGGTCGGTCGCGGCCACCACGCGGCCGGAATTATCCATCAACTCGATGGCGGCGGCCCCAATCTCGCTTTGCAGATCGATCAGGCGCTGCGACGTGCTGGCGAAACTGCCATCACTCAGCGCCGCAATCAGATCGGGGTCGCGCGCCAGCAACAGGGGCACCACCGAATTGCGCTGCAATTCGGACTGGATGTTGCCGGAATAAAGCACCAGCCGCAATTCGGCGCGGTTGCGCGTGGAATCGGCAAAATTCTCGGACAGAAAGGTGTTCAGGAACCACGCTGTCATCCCGGCCGCGACAAACAGCAGCGCAATCACCGCCCGCCCCCAGAACGGGATGCCGAGGATGCTCGCACGGCGGTTGTCAAGATCGGGCGGCGTTACCATCATGGCAGGATATGGCGATTGCCCGGCGCGCTCAAGCGCGGTTGCATCACGCGGGCGCGAAAGCGCTCATCACACTTTCGAACAGGCGTTTGCCATCGGCGCTGCCCTGCATGTCGCTGAGCGCGCGCTCCGGGTGGGGCATCATGCCCAGCACGCGGCGATTTTCGGACAGGATGCCCGCGATATCATCCGCCGACCCGTTGGGGTTCGCCGTGTAGCGAAAGGCCACGCGCCCGTCGCCGCGCAAGCGCGCCAGCGTGTCAGGATCGGCGGTGTAATTGCCGTCATGATGCGCAATCGGAATGCGGATTTCGCTGCCTTCGGCATAAGCCGAGGTATAGGGGCTGTCCGTCGTCTCGACCCGCAAGCCCACGGTCTTGCAGGTGTATTTCAGATGCGCATTGCGCAGCAACGCACCGGGCAGCAGGCCCATTTCCAGCATGACCTGAAACCCGTTGCAGACACCCAGCACATGCCCGCCCTGCCCCGCAAACCCGACCACAGCCCTGGCAATCGGCGAACGCGCGGCAATCGCGCCGCAGCGCAGGTAATCGCCAAAGGAAAACCCGCCCGGAATGCCCACGATATCGGTCCCCGCCGGCAGGTCGGTATCCTTGTGCCAGACATGCACGACTTCGGCCCCGGCATGCCTGAAGGCGACCGCAAGATCACGGTCGCAATTCGATCCGGGAAAGGTGATGACAGCAGCTTTCATCGCGCGGCGCTCCGTTGATCTGGGCTTGGCGCAGGCTTTAGCCCGATTGCGCTGCGGGTGCAAAACAAAATGCGCGCGCGCCGCTCAGCCCTGAAAATCCGATATCACGGCCACGCCAGGTGCCATCGGCCCGTCGAACAGGGCCAGTTCCGCCCCGGCCTGCGACAGCGCCACCTCGCGCGCAATCATGGGCGTGAAATCCACCAGTCCGGCCTCGATCATGCCCAGAAGCGACGGGTATTTGTGCGATGGCATCCCGCGCGTGCCAAACAGCGCGAGGTTTTTCTGATACACCGCACTCATGTCGATTTCCATGCGCGCATGCGGCCCCGATGGCATGCCCACCTGCACATGCCGCCCCAAGGGGCGCAGACAATGCAACGAGGCGTTTGTGGTCTGCGCGATCCCCAACGCCTCGACCGAGACATGCGCGCCGCCGCCGGTCAACACGCGGATGGCCTGCGCCAGATCGTCGTCGCGCGCGTCCAGCGCGGCTTCGGCTCCAAGGCCGCGTGCATGGTCCAGCTTTTCCGGCACCACATCGACCACCACGACGCGCGCGCCAAGCGCACGCCCCAGAATCAGCGTGGCAAGCCCAATGCCGCCTGTCCCATGCACTGCCAGCCATTCGCCGGGGCGCAGCGCCGCGCGGTCGGTCAGCGCGTGAAAGGCCGTTGTCACCCGGCAGCCCAGCCCGGCGGCCAGCACAGGTGACATGCCTTCGGGCAGGCGTGTCAGATTATGGGCATGGGGCACACTGATGTATTCGGCAAATGCGCCCGGTTCGACAAAACCCGGCAAGCGCTGGTCAGGGCAGGTATTCGACACGCCCGAACGGCAGGCCGGACAGGAACCGCAAGCCAGAATGAACGGCGCGATGACCCTGTCGCCCACGGCCCAGCCCGATTGCGGACCGGCCTCGACCACCGCGCCACAATATTCGTGCCCCGGTATCTGGCCCGGTTTCACGCGCGGATGGTGACCTGTCCAGCCATGCCAGTCCGACCGGCAAATGCCACATGCCAGCGTGCGCAAGACCACGCCATCTTGCTCGCAGACCGGATCGGCCACGGTTTCAACGCTGAGATCCTTGCGATATTCTCTGAGAACGGCTGCGCGCATCATGTCCCCTCGCCCTGCATAGCAGCCGCGATGCTGCCCGCCCGTGCGGGCAAGGTCAATGGTTGGCAGATCAGGCGTGCTCGACCCGGTAACTTTCGATGACCGTGTTGGCCAGCAACTTGTCGCACATCTCGCGCGCCATTGCCTCGGCGCGGGTGGCGTCATCCTCGGCCAGATCAAGCTCGATCATCTTGCCCTGACGCACCCCGTTGATCCCCTCGAACCCCAGAGACCCCAATGCGTGGCGAATCGCCTCGCCCTGAGGATCCAGAACGCCGGGCTTCAATGTCACATACACACGCAATTTCATGACGTTACAGACCTTTTTCAATTCATCAGCTTGGGCTTGATCGGCGTGGGTGATTTGGGCATGACGCCAAGTCGCCGCGCCACTTCGGAATAGGCGTCGGTCAGATTGCCCAGATCACGGCGAAACACGTCCTTGTCGAGCTTCTGCCCGGTCTTGAGGTCCCACAGCCGGCAGGAATCGGGGCTGATCTCATCGGCGACGATCAGGCGCTGCATGTCGCCATCGAACTGCCGCCCGATTTCGATCTTGAAATCGACCAGACGGATACCCACCGCCAGCATCATCCCCGACAGAAAATCATTCACCCGCACAGCCAGCGCCACCATGTCGTCAAGGTCCTGATGACTGGCCCAGTTGAACGCAAGGATCTGATCCTCGGTCACAAGCGGATCCCCCAGCGCATCATCCTTGTAGTAGAATTCGATGATCGGGCGCGGCAGCGGTGTGCCCTCTTCGATTCCCAGCCGCTTGGACAGCGACCCGGCAGCAATGTTGCGCACCACCACCTCCAGCGGGATGATATCCACCGCGCGGATCAACTGCTCGCGCATGTTCAGGCGGCGGATGAAATGCGTGGGCACGCCGATCTGGCCCAGACCGGTCATGAACAGTTCCGACAGAAAATTATTCAGCACGCCCTTGCCTTCGATCACATCGCGCTTCTCGGCGTTGAAGGCGGTCGCGTCATCCTTGAAATACTGCACCAGCGTCCCCGGTTCCGGCCCTTCATAAAGGATTTTGGCCTTGCCTTCGTAAACTTTGGTGCGGCGTGCCATGCGGGTCTCCGGTCCTGTTGGGGTGCACGGCGCGAAGTGCGCGCGCGGCTCGCATGCGCTATATAGCAGCACCGGCCACATCGCAAGGCAAGCTGTTTGCGCCCGCAGAAACCGGTTTTCACCTTGCAGCGCGCGCCCTCAGGGGCCATATCTGCAGTGACGTCACAGATCACTCACGAGGGCCGGAATGACCACTTTCAATGACCGCGAGCGCGCATTCGAGAACAAGTATGCGCATGATCAGGAAATGGTGTTCAAGGCGGTGGCACGGCGCAACCGCAAGATCGGCATGTGGGCCGCTGGCTTGCTGGGCAGAACCGCCGAGCAGGCCGAAGCCTACGCGATGGAAGTGATCCGCGCCGATTTCGAGGAAGCGGGCCACGAGGTTGTGGTGCGCAAGATTGCGGCCGATCTGGGCGCGCTCGCAGACGAGGCCACGATCAACGCCAAGATGGACTATTTCCTGAGCGAGGCGAAGGCCGAACTGTCCGAGGGCTGACGCGGCAAGCGCAACCGTCACCGGCCTTGTTCGATACGGCTCATGATTGACATGCAGGTTATGAATTTGCCTGCAAGTGCGCGCTGTGTCATGGGTCACGCCATGATATGCCACCGCGTTTGACTGCATTGCAAAGGGACCTCATGACCAACGCGCTTTCCGAGTTACTGGCCAGCCGTGACTGGCTGCTGGCCGATGGGGCCACCGGGACCAATCTGTTCAATATGGGCCTGTCTTCGGGTGACGCGCCCGAGTTGTGGAATGCAGACGCACCCGACAAGATTCGCACGCTCTATCGCGGTGCGGTCGA
>SKRW01000208.1 GCA_007118295.1 Paracoccaceae bacterium
GATCATGGCCATGCGCATGACGACCACAGCCATGCCGAGGATGATCATGGCCACGGGCATGACGACCACGGCCATGCCGAGGATGATCATGGCCATGCACATGATGACCATGGCCATTCCGAAGAGGATCACGGCCACGGGCATGACGACCACGGCCATGCCGAAGAGGACCACGGCCACGGGCATGACGACCACAGCCACGGGCATGACGACCACAGCCATGCCGAGGATGTTCATGGCCACGGGCACGATGACCATGGACATTCCCACGATCATGATCATTCACATGACGGGCTTGACCCCCATGCTTGGATGAACACTGGCAATGTTGCCATCTGGCTTGACCTGATTGCCGAAGAACTGGCCGAGCATGACCCCGATCATGCCGACGTGTTCCGCGCCAACGCGGCTGCGGCCAAGGAAGTAATCGCAAGCCTGACCGGCGAGTTGGAAGCGATTCTTGAACCCGTCAGCGCAGCCCCGCTGGTCATGTTCCACGATGCCTATGGCTATATGGCCGACCAGTTCGGCTTGAACATTGCCGGCACAATCTCTCTGGGTGACGCGGTGGCACCCGGCGCACAACGCCTGACCGAATTGCGCGCCGATCTGGCCGAGGATGGGGCTGTCTGCATCTTCCCCGAGGTCAACCACTCGTCGCGCTATATCGATGTGGTGGTCGAGGGAACCGGCGTGCGCGTGGGCCGCGAGCTTGACCCCGCAGGCGTAATGCTGGAGCCGGGCGCCGACCTCTACCCCACGCTGATGCGCAACCTTGCACAGGCGATTGCGGAGTGTGTCACTGGCTGAATTATCGGGATCTGGCGCCATCCGGGGCCAGATCTCCCCCTGACCGCTGGACCTGAGCGCCCAGAGAGGCTAGATCTCGGGTGCCATTCTGGAGGTCGGACCATGCGCAGCCCGCTTACCCTGTATCTTGCTGCCCCGCGCGGTTTTTGCGCGGGCGTGGATCGCGCGATCAAGATCGTCGAGATGGCGCTCGCGAAATGGGGCGCTCCGGTCTATGTGCGCCACGAGATCGTGCACAACAAATACGTTGTGGACGGGTTGCGGGCCAAGGGTGCTGTCTTTGTCGAAGAGCTGGATGAGTGCCCCCTTGACCGCCCGGTGATCTTTTCCGCGCATGGTGTGCCAAAATCCGTGCCCGAAGCCGCGCAGGCGCGCCAGATGCTCTATGTCGATGCCACTTGCCCGCTGGTCAGCAAGGTCCATATCGAGGCAGAGCGCCACCATGCCAACGGGTTGCAGATGGTCATGATCGGCCATGCTGGGCACCCCGAAACAATCGGCACGATGGGGCAACTGCCCAAGGGCGAAGTGCTGCTGGTTGAAACCGCTGCTGATGTGGCAGGGCTGACAGTCCGCGACCCCGAAAAACTGGCCTTTATCACGCAGACAACGCTGTCGGTCGATGACACGGCCGAAGTGGTCGCGGCCCTGAAAGCGCGCTTTCCCGCCATCATCGGTCCACACAAGGAAGATATCTGCTACGCCACCACCAACCGGCAAGAGGCCGTCAAGGCCATCGCGCCGCTGATCGATGCCCTGCTGGTGATCGGTGCGCCCAATTCGTCCAATTCGCAGCGTCTGGTCGAAGTGGGCCGTGCCAAGGGCTGCGCCTATGCGCAACTGGTGCAGCGCGCGACCGAAATCGACTGGCGCGCGCTGGAGGGCGCGCGGTCCGTGGGTATCACCGCAGGGGCCTCGGCACCCGAAGAACTGGTCAATGAGGTGATCGACGCCTTTCGCGCCCGCCATGATGTGACGCTGGAACTGGTCGAAACTGCGCAGGAGCGCGTGGAATTCAAGGTGCCGCGCGTGCTGCGCGCGCCTGCGACCGGGATTGCATGAGCATTCCGCGCCCGGCGCTCGCCCTTGGTCTGGCAGGGCTGCTGCCGTTTCTGTTCGGGGTGGCGACATTACTGTCGCCTGCACTGGCGGACATGACCCTGCGCCTGATCGGCCCGCGCTTTGCCGCCCCGTTCGTGCTGATCGCCTATGGCACCGTGATTCTGTGCTTCATGTCCGGGGTGTTATGGGGGTTTGCCGCACGCGGCGCGCAACATCGCTGGACAGGTTACGCGCTCTCGGTGGTGCCTGCGCTCTGGGCGTTCTTCTTCGTGGGCGGCGGGGCGGTCTTTGCACTGAATGCACTGATCGCGGGCTTTCTCGGGCTGTTGCTGATCGACTGGCAGTTCAGCCGCTGGGGGCTGGCCCCAGCGTGGTGGATGCCACTGCGTCAGATGCTGACCGCCGTGGTGGTGGTGTGTCTGGCGCTGGGGCTGTGGCTGGGCTAAACACGGCCAACCAGATCCGGAGACAGCCCATGATCCTCTATTCCATGCCCTCGTCCGGCAACAGCTACAAGGTGCGGCTGCTGCTGGCGCTTTTGGGCCATGACAAGGTTCCTCGCAGTGATGTCGAATATGACAGCGCAGCACTGGCAACGGCCCATCGCGAGGGCCGCCTGCCCTTTGGCAAGGCCCCGGTCCTGATGCTGGAGGATGGCACCGCCCTGCCCGAATCAAACGCGATCCTGTGCTTTCTGGGCGAAGGCACGCCGTTTGTGCCGCAAGACCCGGTCGCGCGCGCCAAGATGCTGTCCTGGATGTTCTGGGAACAGAACCAGCATGAAGGCGTGATTGCCGTGCGCGCGGCACTGCGCAATTACGCCCATCGCAAGCCCGGCGCAACGCCCGAGCGCATGTCGGACTTGCTGACACGCGGGCACGCGCTGTTGCAGATCATGGAAGACCAGCTTGCACAGCGCGACTGGCTGGTGGGCGATAGCGCAACGCTCGCCGATCTGTGCCTGTTTGCCTATACGCATTCTGCCGGAACGCTTGGCGGCTTTGACATGGACCGCTTTCCTGCCATTCGCGCATGGTGCGCCCGCATCACCACCCTGCCCGGCTACGCAGCCCTGTCATGACCCGCCTTGTCGCCTATACGGATGGGGCCTGTTCGGGCAATCCCGGCCCCGGTGGCTGGGGCGTCCTGCTGCAGGCACTGCGCGATGCGGACGTGGTGAAAGAACGCGAACTCGCCGGAGGCGAGGCAGAGACCACCAATAACCGCATGGAACTGATGGCCGCCATTTCGGCGCTGGAAACACTGGACCGCGCCAGCGCCGTCACGATCATCACCGACAGCGCCTATGTGAAAAATGGCGTCACAAGCTGGATACACGGCTGGAAGCGCAATGGCTGGCGCACCGCTGACCGCAAACCGGTAAAGAATGCCGATCTGTGGCAACGGCTGGACGCGGCACAAGCGCGCCACAGCGTCACATGGGAATGGGTCAAGGGTCATGCCGGCCACCCCGAAAACGAGCGCGCCGATGCGCTGGCCCGCGCGGGCATGGCCCCCTATAAACCCAGCCGGGGCAGATCATGACACTGGTGCAGGGCCTTGATTACGCAGCAGTGTTCATCTTCGGCCTGTCAGGCGCGCTGGCCGCCAGCCGCGCGCAGCTGGATATTGTCGGGTTCTTCTTCGTGGCCTGCCTGACGGCGGTGGGCGGCGGCACGCTGCGCGATGTGATCCTGAACCGCGACGCTGTTTTCTGGGTCTCGGACCCCGGCATGATCCTGTCTGCCTGCCTTGCAGCACTTCTGGTGTTCTTCACGGCACACCGCTTCGAATCGCGGCTGCGTGCACTCGAATGGTGCGATGCGGCGGCCCTTGCTGTCGCAGTTCCCGCCGGGGTGGGTGTCGCGCTGGCGATGGGCCAGACCGCCCCGATCGTGGTGATCATGGGCATCACCACAGGCACATTGGGTGGGCTGATGCGCGATGTGGTGTGCAACGAAGTGCCACTGGTGCTGAAAAAGGGCGAACTCTACGCCACGGCAGCCTTTGCGGGCACATTGGCCGCGCTTGCCGTGGCCCTTGTCACCGATGACCGCCTGCCGATCCTGCTGGCCTGCGGGCTGACCACTTTTGCGCTGCGGGCAGGCTCGCTTGCCTTTGGCTGGCATCTGCCCGTGTATAAAAGCCGCCCGAAACGCAACTGAACCGCCGCGGCGTCAGGCCATTGCAACCCGCTTGCAGCTTCATCTTGCCAGAAATACTCATGTGCCCGACCCGCCAAAGCGCGCCCGGCCGCCGGTCAGCGCCGCCCCTGATACTGCTTCCACAGCCATAACAGCACAAGCGAGCCCAGCAGCGCCAGCACGAACCCACCGACCCACGAGGCCGAGGTCATCAGGAAACGAAACCCCATGCCACCGACCACGGCCCCCAGCACGCCGATCAGCATTGCCGTCGGCAGGTCAGTGTCCATGCGCATCAGCCGCGTGGCCAGCACACCCGCCAGCGCCCCCAGCACGATCAGCGCGACCACTGGCATTGTTCAGCCCCCTGCCTCGGCGGCGATCTCGGCGCGCGAGCGTCGCCCGCGTTCGGTTGCCGATTTCAACTGCCCGCAGGCGGCCATGATATCCTCGCCGCGCGGGGTGCGGATGGGGCTGGCATACCCGGCCTTGTGAACGATATCGGAGAACGCCTCGATCCGCGCCCAGTCCGACCGCGTATAGGGCGCGCCGGGCCATTCATTGAACGGGATCAGGTTGATCTTGGCCGGTATCCCCGCGATCAGCTTGACCAGGCGGCGCGCATCGGCATCGGAATCGTTCACATCCTTCAGCATCACATATTCAAAGGTGATCCGCTCGGAGTTGGACAGCCGCGGATACTCGCGCAGCGCGTCCAGCAATGTCTTGATATTCCAGCGCTTGTTGATCGGGACCAGCGTGTCGCGCACTGCATCCGTGGTGGCGTGGAACGACACCGCCAGCAGGCAACCGATTTCCTGCGCCGTGCGCGCGATTTCCGGCACGACCCCAGAAGTGGACAGCGTGATGCGGCGACGCGAGATCGACAGCCCCTCGCCATCCATCACGACCTTCATCGCGTCACGCACATTGTCGAAGTTGTAAAGTGGCTCGCCCATCCCCATCAGCACGACATTGCTGACCAGCCGGGTTTCGTCCTTCGGCGCGCCGGGTTCGGGCCACTGATTCAGATCATCGCGCGCGACCAGCACCTGCCCGACAATTTCGGCGGCAGTCAGGTTGCGCACCAGTCGCTGCGTGCCGGTATGACAGAAGGAACAGGTCAAGGTGCAGCCGACTTGCGAAGAAATACAAAGGGTTCCACGGCTTTCTTCAGGTATGTAAACCGCCTCGACCTCGTGCCCTCCCGCAATGCGCAGCAGGTATTTGCGGGTGCCATCCTCGGATACTTGCCGCGTCACGATTTCGGGGCGTGAGATCTCGAAATGTTCAGCCAGCAGCGCGCGATAGCCCTTGGCCAGATTGGTCATGGCGGCGAAATCCTGCACGCCCCAATGATAGATCCACTGCCAGATCTGGCCCACCCGCATTTTCGCCTGCCGCTCGGGCGTGCCGATGGCGACCAGCGCATCCATCATCTGCGCGCGCGTCAGACCGACCAGATTGGTCCGCCCGCCCTCGGGCAGTTTGCGCGGCAGGGTCAGAACATCCTGCGTGATCGGGGCATTTGCACTCATCGGGGCCTCTTGGTGTCGCTGCGCTACATATAACAAGACCGCCCGGCTTTTACAGCCCGGACGGTCAGAATTCAGCAAGGCTCCCTGATTACTCAGCGCATTGGCGCTGGGCTTCCTCGGTCGCGGCGGTAAAGCCGAACAGCGAGAATGTGTCGCGTGTGTTCGTGCCTCGGCTGGAGCGTGCGGTCAGCACCGCCTCGGCCCCGCCGCGCATGGCCGCGAAGATGCGCTGATCTTCCTCGGCAGAGCCCGACCACGCCCATTGGTCATCCACGAAAAGCTGGAATTCATTTGACCCGATGGTCAACCCGACTGTGGAATCGCCCGCAAACGGATAGCCACCCGTGAAGGATATTTCCGGCGTCGAACGCCCCGGACGGTAGGTTGCGAACAGCAGGATATCGCCGCGCCGCACCTGAACCGGTTGGCCGTCGCGCGTGTTCACGGTTTCCTTGGGCGCCGACACCGCCCAGCATTCCTGCGGGCTGCTTTCGACAAACACGCTCCAGTCCGTATCGGCGGCAACGCGGTTGGTCGATTCCTGCGCCTGCGCGGCTGTTCCTGCAAAAGCCGCCATCGCGACGACTGCCCCGATTCTGCCCAATGACACCATATGCTCTCTCGCCTCCAATTGACCCGGCCCGGTTTTTGCGTCACGCACGCCGTTGTTGCAGCGGCACATGACAAGCCTTTCGCGATCTGTCATAGCGCTTCGCTGCTGGAAATTCAAAGCCCTCATGGCGAAAAATCGCGCAGGCGTGAGCGGCTGTGCATTGGGAGTGATCGAAATGAGCGACAAGATGCCGACCTTTGGCACAGTTGATGACGGTGCTGTGCCCCTGATCGAGTTGTGGCGGGGCGACCTGCTGGAAAGCCTGCATCGCGGGCACGCCGTGGTCATGCGCGACACGGGCGAAATGGTCGAGGCGTGGGGGCGCGCAGATGCGCTGATCTATCCAAGGTCCAGCTGCAAGATGGTGCAGGCGTTGCCGCTGCTGGAAAGCGGCGCAGGGCGCGACCTTGGGCCGGAGCACCTGGCGCTGGCCTGCGCGTCGCATCAGGGGGGCGCGGCGCATGTCAGCCGCGTGTCGCGCTGGCTGGCCGATCTGGGGCTGACTGAGGCCGATCTGCGCTGTGGCTGTCAGGACCCGCAGGACAAGCCAGAGCGTGACCGCCTGATCCGCAATGATGCGGCTCCGTGCCAGTTGCACAATAACTGCTCGGGCAAACATGCGGGGTTCCTGACGCTCAACCGCCATCTGGGCGGCGATGCCGAGTATGTCGAGGCTGCGCATCCGGTGCAGCGATCCGTGCGGCAGGCGTTCGAAGACGTGACGGGGATGGACTCGCCCGGCTATGGGATCGACGGGTGTTCGGCCCCGAATTTCACAACGCATCTGGGGGCACTGGCCCATGCCATGGCACAATTCGCCGGCGCAGGTGACACCAGCGCGCGCAGTCGCGCGATGGTGCGTCTGCGCGAGGCGATGATGGCGCATCCGGATCTGGTCGCGGGCGAAACCCGCGCCTGCACGGACCTCATGCGCGCGATGGACGGGCGTGCCGCCATCAAGACCGGGGCAGAGGCGGTCTTTGTCGCGATCCTGCCGCAGGCAAGGCTGGGGATCGCGCTCAAGATCGTGGATGGCGGCGTGCGTGCCGCCGAAGCGGCGATCACGGCGCTGCTGATCCGCCACGGCGCGCTCGATGCCGCGCATCCGGTTGCTGCGCAATATCTGGGACCGACGCGGAACCGGCGCGATATCGTGACCGGTGACACGCGCACGGCACCGGGTTTTGCCTGATCACGCCAGTTGGTCGCGCAAACGCTGCTGCACCGCAGCAAACGGGGTTTTCCTGAGGCACCGCTTGGTGTAGGTCTCGACCCAGGCAAAACAGAGGTCGTCCCATGTTCAAGTTTCTGTTCGGATCCAAATCCGAGGCACCGGTCGTCAAGCGCGAAACCCAGCGCGAGACAATGGAACGCGCGCAGCGTGAATTGAACGAGATCCTTGCCACCCTGCAGCCAAAGCCCCGGATCACGGTCTACCCCGAGGAAGGCACGCTGACCATCGATCTGCCCGAACAGATGCCGGACGAGGCAAAGGCCCTGCCCGCCCCCGACGCAAAGCCATCGGGCACAGACGCGACGGCGGCCCCGAAAGCCTGAGCCCCATCTCGGCCCTTGCCCTGCCTTCGGCGCTGGCGTAGCGTCACGCGCATATTCAGCGCAGGAGGCACCGATGGCCGAGAAGACCCCCGATTTCGAAACGCTACAGATTCATGCAGGTGCGCGGCCCGACCCGGCGACCGGCGCGCGGCAGGTTCCGATCTACCAGTCCACGGCCTTTGTCTTTCGCGATGCCGACCATGCGGCGGCCCTCTTCAACCTGCAGGAAGTGGGCTATATCTACTCGCGCCTGACCAACCCGACCGTGGCCGCGTTGCAGGAACGCATGGCCACGCTTGAGGGTGGCGCGGGCGCAGTCTGCTGTTCGTCGGGCCATGCCGCGCAGCTCATGGCGCTGTTCCCGCTGATGGGGCCGGGGTTGAACGTGGTTGCGTCCAACCGCCTGTATGGCGGGACGGTCACGCAATTCAGCCACACGATCCGGCGCTTCGGCTGGTCCGCCAAATTCGTCGATACCGACGATCTGGACGCGGTCGAGGCTGCGATTGACGAGAACACCCGCGCCATCTTCTGCGAATCCATCGCGAATCCGGGCGGCTATATCACCGATCTTGATGCGCTGGCCGCGATTGCGGACCGCAACGGTGTTCCGCTTGTTGTCGATAACACCACCGCCACCCCCTATCTGTGCCGCCCCATCGAGCATGGCGCGACGCTGGTTGTGCATTCGTTGACCAAATACCTGACCGGCAATGGCACGGTGACAGGGGGCGCGATCATCGATTCGGGCAAGTTCAACTGGTCCAACGGCAAATTCCCCGCCCTGTCAGACCCCGAACCCGCCTATCACGGCCTGAAATTCCACGAAACCTTTGGCCCGCTGGCCTTTACCTTCAATTCCATCGCCATCGGGCTGCGCGATCTGGGCATGACGCTGAACCCGCAAGCCGCGCATTACACGCTGATGGGGATCGAGACCCTGTCCCTGCGCATGGACCGGCATTGCGCCAACGCCGTCAAGGTCGCCGAATGGCTGGAGCGCGACCCGCGCGTGGCCTATGTGACCTATGCGGGCCTGCCATCTTCGCCCTATTACGACCGCGTCGCGCGCATCTGCCCCAAGGGGGCATCGTCGCTGTTCACCTTCTCGCTCAAGGGCGGCTATGAGGCCTGCGTCAAGCTGATCGATTCGGTCAATCTGTTCAGCCATGTGGCCAATCTGGGCGACACGCGGTCGCTGATCATCCACTCGGCCTCGACCACGCACCGGCAATTGACCGAAGCTCAGCAGATCGCCGCAGGGGCAGCGCCCGATGTGGTGCGGTTGTCCATCGGGCTGGAAAGTGCCGAGGACATCATCGCCGATCTGGATCAGGCGCTGACACAGGCGGGCGCGTGAGAGCAGCACCGGGCCAGAATGGTGGGCGATTTTTCGCGCCCCGGAACGGCGATAAGGGTTTTGTGACTCCCGATTTGCGCAAAACCTGTGCTAAAGGCAGGTCATGAAACCGAATTTCGCTCTTGGCCTGACATCAGACGGCATCACGCTCTGGCAGCGTGGCCGGTCTGGATGGTTGCGTGTTGGCGCTGTTGCGCCTGATGCGCCACAAATGGATGCGCAGATGCGCGATCTTGCAAAGATCGCGCAGGCGCTGGCACCCGAAGGGATCACCACCAAGCTTCTCGTCCCGGACGAGCAGATCCTGTTCTGCGATCTGGAGGTCAGCGCACGCGGCCGCAACGAGCAGGAAGCCGAGATCCGCGCCAAACTGGCTGGACGAACGCCCTATCCTGTCGAAGAACTGGATTTCGACTGGACGATCAACGGCAGTCAGGTTCATGTCGCCGTGGTCGCCCGCGAGACATTGATCGAGGCAGAAGATTTCGCGCAGGGCTACGGGTTCAACCCCATCAGCGCAGCAGCGGCCCCTTCCAATGGCCGGTTTAACCGAGAGCCGTTTTTCGGCACCACGCGGATGGCGCGCAGCATTGTCGGCGACCCCGACCTGATCGAACGCGAGCCGGAAATTCTGCGCGAAACCGGGGTTGCGCAACTACCCGAGCCCGAAATGGTCGCCTCTGCCGCTGCCTCAGGGACCACCTCCGAGCCCGGGGATATACCGGCGCCACCGGGCGGCACATCATCCGATGACAGCAAGACCAAAGCCGACGCGGCGAAGCTGGACGCCAAACCCGGCCAGACCTCGACAGAACCGAAATCCGCGACTCCTGCTGCATCTGGGCCTGCTGCAGCCGGGTCGGCGGCAGGCAATACCAAGAGCGAAGGCACCAAGGCCAAGGTTTCGACGCCCGGTGCATCCGATGCCGGGAAATCGACCCCGGAAGAGGCAGAACCAAAGCGCGCGACCAGACAGGCAGAATTGCTGGCGCAAATGACACGCTCGCGCAAGTCAGAAACTGCCGATGCGGGCGCGAAACCGCCGGTCGGGTCATCTGGCGACAACCCGGACGCGTCCGGGGCGCAGAAACTCGGGGACAAGGGCGGTCTGACAGATATCCTCAAATCGCGCCGCAAGGCCGATTCAAGCGCCAGCGCCAGTGACGACGCGGCCCCGCTGACCTTTGCATCACGTCGCAAGCCGGTCACGTCCGCTGGTGCATCGCAACCCAGTTCTGCCACCAGCCGCCCTGCCAGCACGGGCAAGACAGCCCGGAAATCATCAGCGGTAGGTGGCATACTGGCCACGGCCTCGGGGCTGGCAATCGCGCGCCGGTTGCGCGAAAAGCTGAGTGCCGCAAAGATCGGCATCGGCGGCCCCGAAACGCCCGAGAAGAGGGCGGAACCGGCCTCTGCACCGGCGGCACCGGCAGCAAAGGCGGCACCGGCAGCACCGGCAAAGGCGGCAGAAACTGCGGCGGCGCCACCGTCGCCTGCCCCGCAGCCCAAGCCCGTCGCACCGCGCAAGGACCCGCTGGAGACATTGCGCGCGCGGGGGGCTTCGACACAGGATTCAGCCGAAGCCCAGCGTCTGACCATTTTCGGCGCACGCAAGCATGCCGAATTCGAGCCTTCGGGGATGCGTCGTGGCCTTCTGGTGCTGTCCGGTGTCGGGCTGTTGCTGCTGGCGGTTGCGGTCTGGGTCTTTTTCTTTTCGGCGACGCAGCCGTCCGATCCCGAGATCGCCGCACTCCCTGTCGAGGACATCGTCGCGCCCGAGTCGGTGCCGGCACCCGAACCCACCACGACCGCCGAGGACGCCGCACCCGAACCTGTCCCAAGCGACGAGATCGAGGCCGCATTGGGCGTCGAGGATGCCGCGCAGCAGCCCCCGCTTGATGCGCCGTTCCCCAGTGCGATGACCGAGGCAGACCAGACCGGGCCCAGCGAAAGCGCGCCCGTCAGCCCGTCTGATGCGCCTGCAGGGCGCGTGGCCGGGCTGCGCTCGGTTGCGTTGCTGGCCCCGCAAGAGGCGGCACCGCTGCCCATGGCACCTGCAGCGCCCGTACCTTTCGGGTCTGAACCGCTTCCACCTACGCGCGCAGAACTTGCAGCCTTGGCGGCACAGTCCGAGACAGACGCCGCGACACCTGCTGATCCGGCACCAGATGAGGTTGCGGTGCAATCTGGTCTGCCCGATGGGGAGGACGCACTGGAGATTGCCGTTACCGAAGGTACGCCGCCAGTCGCACCGCCAACCCGACCTGCAGGGCTGACGCCAGAACTTGAAGCCGAGGCAGCCGCAGCTGAGGCCGCAGCAGCCGCAGCCGAAGCGGAACGTGCGGCCGAAATCGAGGCGGCGCTCGCTGCGGGGGATGAAAGCGTGCTGGACATCCCGGTCACCACGGGAAGCCCCGCTGTCGTTCCACCACCACGGCCTGCCGGGCTTGCGCCAGAGTCAGAGCCGGGGACCGCACCGCAACCGGTACCAGAGGCCGCCCCTGCAAGCCCGGATGGTGATGCAGAAACACAGCCGCTGCTCAGTCCGGACGCGGATGGCGCGTCTGCTGACGCCGATCAGGCCAGCCTGACAGCGCCGCCTCCGGGCGGCGTCGCACTGACTGCGTTGCGCCCGGCGGCACGTCCAGCGCAGATCGTCGAGGCGGCCCTTGCCCCCGAGCCCGAAACCTTCGATGCGTCAGAGCTTGCCATTGCGGCCTCGCTGCGACCCGGCACGCGGCCCAGCCAGTTCTCGGCTATCGTGCAGCGCGCCCTGCGCGCATCGCAGCCATCTGAAAGCGCCCCTGCCGCAACCGCAACCGCCGCTGCCACCGCACCGGCACCTGTGCAGACCGCCAGCGCGGCTGTGGCCGCCCCCGCGATCCCGACCTCGGCCTCGGTCGCGCGCGAGGCAACACAGGCACGCGCGATCAACCTCAGGCAGGTCAATCTGATTGGGGTGATGGGCACGTCGAACAGCCGCCGCGCATTGGTGCGGCTGTCGAACGGGCGTATTGTCACGGTGAGGGTGGGCGAATCGCTGGATGGCGGGCAGGTCACGGCAATCGGCGAGGATGAGTTGCGCTACACACGGCGCGGACGCAATGTCGTGTTGCGAATTGCCTCGTAAGGGCTAGGTACGCCCAGAGGTTTCATGGAACATCAAGGAAAACGCATGTCTGAAAGTCAGGTCTCCCCTGCAGTGAAGATCGGACTGGAACTGGGACCCGTGTTCCTGTTCTTTGTCGGCTATATCACCACGCGCGGGCAAAGCTATGTTGTGGGGGGCACGGAATACGATGCCTTCATCCTGCTGACGGCGGCCTTTATCCCGCTGATGGCGCTGGCGACATTCGTGCTGTGGAAACTGTCAGGGCGGCTCAGCCGTCTGCAACTGGTCACGCTGGTGATGGTGGTGTTCTTCGGCGGGCTGACTGTCTGGCTGAATGACGAGCGGTTTTTCAAGATGAAGCCGACGGCGGTGTATTCGGTCTTTGCCGTGCTGCTGTTCATCGGGCTTGCACGCGGCCAAAGCTGGCTGGAACTGGTCATGGAAGGGGCGCTGCCGATCACGCATGACGGCTGGATCGTGCTGACACGGCGTCTGGCGCTGATGTTCGCGGCCATGGCCTGCGCCAATGAGCTTGTCTGGCGGACCATGTCCACGGATGCCTGGGTGAATTTCCGGACCTTCGTGCTGCCGCTGGCGCTGTTTGCCTTTTTCATGGCGCAGGCCAGGCTGTTCGATCGCTACAAGACCGCAACCGAGGATTGAGGCGGAAAAAGGGTGGGTGAATCACCCACCCTACCAAGGCCAGGGTCAGTCACGCTTGCCGAACAGAACCTGTTGCGCCTTGCGGTCGGTCTGGACGCTCTGGCGTTTTTCGGCACCTAGCGCGTGCCCGGTGCGCACGCCTGCGCGTGCGCCAACCAGATCGAGCCAGCGGGCCATGTTCGGTTTGTCATCAAGGGTCTGGGCCTGCCCTTCCCACAGCGTGGCCCAGGGCCAGATCGCCATGTCGGCAATGGTGAAGCCATCGCCCGCCACAAATTCATTCGCGCCAAGTTGCCGGTCCAGCACACCATAGAGGCGCGCAACCTCGCGCTGGTAGCGGTCCTTGGCATAGGGCAGGTCTTGCGGGGGCTCCAGCGCGGGGGCGTATTTCAGAAAGTGATGCGCCTGCCCCGCCATCGGCCCCAGACCGCCCATCTGCCACATCAGCCATTGATCGACCGCGATGCGCTGGCGTTCGGACGTGCCCCCAAACTGGCCGGTCTTGCGTGCCAGATAATGCAGGATCGCGCCGGATTCGAAGATCGCGATCGGTGCACGATCCGGGCCGTCGGGGTCGACGATCGCGGGCATGCGGTTATTGGGCGCGATTTTCAGAAATTCGGGCTTGAACTGGTCGCCTGCGCCGATATCGACAAAATGGACCGCATAGGGCAGGTTCATCTCTTCCAGTGCAATCGAGATTTTCCAGCCATTTGGCGTGGGCCAGTAGTGTAAATCGATGCTCATTATCGCTCCTGCATGTTGTGCTTTGTCTGCAAGCTAGCGATTCAGGCACCAAAGCCAAGGGATAAGCGATAAATACTGCGCAAGTTAAGGAGCGGCGGTGCCGGTCCTAGCGCCTACCCGCCGGTCGGTTGACGTTCGGGGCAAGCGGTGGCGCCCGGCGCTGCCATGCCGCCTCACGGGCGCGTTGCACCACGCTCAGAGAGCGCAGCGCAAGCGTCAGGATTGCCTTGTCATACATTTCTGCAGAACGCGTCGTCGGAAGCGGCCCGCATCTTGTGGGTGGAAAAATGGCTTTCGGCATCCGCAATGTCCTGTCGTCTTATCCGGTCGGGCCGTGTGGCCCGTCATTCGGGAACACAGTCTGACCCTGTCCTGACCATAGGCAAGCCGACCTGTCCGCGGAATGATCTGTGTCCAAATCCTGCGCTTCACACTCGCAACGAAACCGGCAGGGACCCGGCGGGCCTTGCGACCGGGGGCCCCCCCTTTGCAGCCCGCAAGCGGCCCTCTTGCCGCAATGAATACAGGTCAGCGTGCCAGCCAACAGGGACGTGCGAACATGATCCATGTCAATGAGACTCAGGTTTCTTGGCTCGGGGCACTCGACATGGGCAGGAAAGCTTGCAAGATGGCCGATATGACCCATCTGCGCAACCATCCTTTTCTGACTGCCCCGCTGGCCCATGCCTTTGCCCATCGGGGTGGTGCGCAAGAGGTCGAGGAAAACACCCTGCCCGCTTTTGCCCATGCTGTGGGTCTGGGGTACACGCATGTCGAACTGGATGTGCATGCCACGCGCGACGGGCAGGTCGTCGTCCACCACGACCCGGATCTGATGCGGCTATGCGGTGATCCGCGCCAGATCGCGGATCTGGACTGGGCCGAGTTGCGTGTCATCCGGACCCTCGGCGGGGCCGGGATACCGCTGCTGGAAACCGTACTGCAGGACTTTCCCGGCCTGTTCGTGACTATCGAGACCAAATCCCGCGCAGTGGTGGGACCGCTTTGTGCGCTCATCAAGCGGATGGGCGTGCTGGAGCGGATTTGCATCGGCGCGTTTGACCCGGCCTGCACGCGCGCTGCGTGCGCCGACCTGGGGCCGGAGTTGCTGTATTCCCCTGCCCATGCTCAGGTCGGGCGGCTCTGGGCACGCGGATGGGGGCTGCCCTGCGCTCTGGCTGATTTCGCGGTGGTGCAGGTGCCCGTCGCGTGGAAGGGGATCACGATCATCACCCCCCGTTTTATCCGCGCGGCCCATGCGGCGGGTGTGGCCGTTCAGGTCTGGACCGTGGATGACGAAGCAGAGATGCACAGGCTGCTGGACATGGGCGTTGACGGGCTGATGACCGACCGACCGACCCTGCTGCGAGAGGTGCTGCGCCAGCGCGGCGCATGGCCGTCACAGGCTTAGCAGCAACACCATCACAGCCGCGTAGAACAGGAACGACCCCACCAGCACGAAAATGTGCCAGATCGCGAAATGATAGGGCAGCCCGGTCCAGAGGTAGAACACGACACCCAGCGTATAGACGACACCCCCCGTCACCATCAGCACCACCACTGCCAGCGGCAATGTCTGCGCCAGATCCGGCAGAATCAGCACCCCGACCCACCCCATCCCAAGATAGAGCGCCAGCGCCACAAACCGGAACCGCAACGGCGAGAACACCTTGAGCGCGACCCCGACAGCGGCGGCCCCCCACAGCCCTGCCAACAGCCCCAGCCCCTGCCCCGTGATCAGTGTGAAGGGCGTATAGGTGCCCGCGATCTTGAGATAGATCGCGGCATGATCCACCCGCTGAAACAGCCAGTTCAGCGCCGGGTTGACCCCCATGTTGAACAGGGCCGACGCCCCCAGCATGGCCAGAAAACTTGCACCATAGATCAGCACGGCGAGAATGAAACTGCTGCTGCCAGTGTCAAGGCTGCGCACCAGTGCCGCCCCGATCAGCAAGGGTACAGCCAGAACGGCAAGCCCCAGCCCCACGACATGGATCGCGGAATCGAATTGCCTTTCGGCATGGGAATAACCTTGGCGTGGCGTCGGCATGACCCGGATCATAGAGCAAAACCCCGACCCGGCAAAACACCGACTTGTGCACGCCTGCGATGACCATGCGTCAACCGGGCCTGCCAAGCCGCTTGATTTCCGGGCCAAACCCCACTAGCCCCGACATAACCTGACCCATAGGGAGCGCCGCGCGCATGACTGTGCATCTGCATGCCGATGATCTGCCGGATGATCTGGACCTTGGCCCTATTGTTGCCATCGACTGCGAAGCGATGGGGCTGCACCCACATCGGGACCGGCTGTGCGTGGTGCAATTGTCGGGCGGTGATGGCAACGCGCATCTGGTGCAGGTTGCGCGCGACTTGCGCCCGGCCCCCAACCTGACGCGCGTGCTAGCCGACCCCGCAACGCTGAAGCTGTTTCATTTCGGGCGGTTCGATATCGCGTTGCTGCGGCATAGCTATGGTGTGACCACTGCCCCTGTCTATTGCACCAAGATCGCTTCGAAACTGGTGCGCACCTATACGGACCGGCACGGGCTGAAATACCTGTTGTCCGAGTTGCTGGGCGTGGATATCTCCAAACAGCAGCAAAGCTCGGACTGGGGTGCAGAACGCCTGAGCACTGCGCAACAGGAATATGCGGCCTCTGATGTGTTGCACCTGCACCGGCTGCGTGACGTTCTCGACGCCATGTTGCTGCGCGAAGGGCGCGCAGAACTGGCGCAGCGCTGTTTCGATTTCCTGCCCACCCGCGCCGAGTTGGACCTTTCAGGCTGGCCCGACACGGACATCTTTGCCCACTAAGGCACGATATGCCCCCTCGCGCCGCAACCGCCCGCCTGCCTGTCGCCTTTGCCCGGCTGATGCGGCTGGTTCTGCCGCTGGGGGCGCTGGTGCTGTTATCGACCATTTTCCTGTTCTCGCGCAGCATTGACCCCGATCTGGCCGTGCAACAGGCCGATCTGGACATTGCGGAACTGACGCGCGAACCGCGCATCGGCACCGCGCGCATCGCGGGCGTCACCAGCGAGGATACGGCGCTGACTATCGATGCCGTCTCGATCCGTGCATCCAGCGATCTGCAGGCGCGCGAGCCGTTGCGGCTGGTGCTTGACCAGCCCCATGGGGCGCTGGCCTTTACATCGGGGCGCGATGCCCGTTTCCGGGCCGAAACCGGGCGACTGGATCAGGAAATGAATCAACTTGTGATGCGCGGGGATGTGCGTCTTGAAACCTCGGACGGCTATGATGCCCGGATGCAGCAACTGACCACGGCGCTGGACCGCACCGACATTCAGGGCCATGGTGGCGTCAGCGGCACCGGCCCCCCCGGCGACATCAGCGCCGAGACCGTCACCCTGACCCCTGCCCCCGGCGACGCAAGCGGATATCTGCTTGCGTTCAGAGGCAATGTCAGGCTGTTATATCAGCCGGAACAGGAATAAGGAGCGCTGCCCCGTGCGCCTGATGCAACCCGCTCGACTTGTGCTTGCCTCTGCCGTGATGGCATGGGGCCTGAGCGCCGCCCCACCGCTTGCCGCGCAGGGAATGGGCCTGACGTTTTCGGGGCTCGATAGCGTGCGCGGCCTGCCAGTCGAGATACGCGCCGACAGTCTGGACGTGAACAGCGCCACGGGCGAGACCCGGCTGGAAGGCAATGCCGTGCTGGGACAGGGCGACATGCGTCTGGCTGCCCCCACTATCCGCATCTTCTACGACACCGGCGAGCGCGCGCGCATCCTGAGGCTGGAAGCGTCCGGCGGGGTGACACTGGTTACCGCCGAGGAAGCCGCCGAAGCGCGCGAGGCCATCTATGAAGTTGTGGCGGGCACTGTCAGCATGCGTGGGGACGTCATCCTGACGCAAGGGCCCAACGTGCTGTCCGGAGATCGGCTGAATGTCAATCTGTCCACAGGCCAGGGCCGGATGGAAGGCAATGTCCGCACCGTCATCCAGACCACACCCTGAACGGATGCTGGACCCGTCGAATACCGAAACAGGTCTGACGACCACCGGCGGCACTGGCTTGGCACTTGTCATCAATGGGTTGCAGAAACGCTATGGCAAGCGCGTCATCCTGCGCGACGTCTCGCTGACGCTTGAACCGGGCGAAGTCGTTGCTCTGCTGGGTCCGAATGGCTGCGGCAAGACGACCTGTTTCTACTGTATCGCAGGCATTGTCCGCCACGAAGGTGGCAGCGTGCAGATCGATGGTCAGGATGCGACAGACATGCCGCTGTTCCGGCGCGCGCGGCTGGGGCTGGGCTATCTGCCGCAGGAAATGTCCATTTTTCGCGGGTTGAGTGTGGCACAGAACATCATGGCCGTGCTCGAAGTGACAGAACCGGACCGCCGCCAGCGCCACGCGTCGCTGGACCGTTTGCTAGAGGAATTTTCGATTGCCCATCTGCGCGATTCGCCTGCCATGGCGCTGTCAGGCGGCGAACGGCGACGCGTCGAGATTGCGCGCGCGCTGGCCGCAAGGCCCCGTTACGTGCTGCTGGACGAGCCCTTTGCCGGGGTGGACCCGATTGCCGTGGGCGAGATTCGCACGCTGGTTGCCGACCTCAAGACGCGCGGTCTGGGCGTGCTGATCACGGACCATAATGTGCGCGAAACACTGGCCATCGTGGACCGCGCCTATATCCTGCACGATGGCACAGTGCTCAATTCCGGCACCCCCGCCGAGGTCGTGGCCGACCCCGAAGTGCGCCGGGTCTATCTGGGTGCGGATTTCCGGCTGGACTGAGCCTGCACCCGCGTCCCGTCTGTCGAGGCCATTGACATCCCGCCCCGATATATCGCCAAATACCCTCAACACGCGTCGTTAATCTGTGCACCTCAAGATGGGCGCAGAGCTACCCCGAAAAGGGTCAGAGGGATCAAACCGGCGGGCATCACGACGCCCGCCACAACAGCAAGGAGACGCGCATGCGTTATCAGATCAGCGGCAGACAAATCGATATCGGCGAAGCGCTGCAAACCCATGTCAAATCCGAGTTCGGCGAACTGGTCGAGAAATACCAGCAACGTCCGACCGAAGCCGTGGTGATCTTTTCGCGTGATGCCCATAACCTTGTCTGCGAGGCAACACTGCATCTCTCGACCGGTCTGACAGCGCAGGCCAAGGCGCATGCTGTTGAAATCTATGCCGCTTTCGAGTCGTGCCGTGAAAAACTGGACAAGCAGCTACGCCGCTACAAGCGCCGCCTTAAAGACCATCACCGCGACCGCGCAACACCGGTTGAGTTCGCCGACGCATCGTCCTATATCGTGGCATCTGACGAGGCCGGGACAGGCGAAGAACCCGACAGCCTGCAGCCCATAATCATTGCCGAGATGGAAGCGCGCATTCCGTCTCTGTCCGCAGGAGAAGCCGTGATGCAGATGGAACTCTCCCATTCCCCGGTGCTTGTATTCCGCAACGAGCGTCATGGTGGCCTGAACGTGGTCTATCGGCGCGATGACGGCAATATCGGATGGATTGACCCGCAATAACCCTGCCATTTCCAGCGTTGCCCCGGCATTTTGCCGGGGCTTGCCTGTTTTTATCTCACGGAGACGGTCGCCATGGATATGACAACCCTGCTGAACGCAAAAGCCGTGCGATTTCTTGCATCTGCGACCAGCAAGAAGCGCCTGTTCCAGAGCATCGGCGATGTCGCCAAATCCGTCTATTCGCTGGATACCGAGACTGTCATTTCAGCATTGCAGGAACGTGAAAGCCTTGGTCCGACTGGCGTGGGGCATGGGGTGGCGGTGCCGCATGCCCGGCTGGAAGGAATCGACACAGTTCTGGGGGTGTTCTTCCGGCTGGAGAAACCGCTGGATTACGGTTCCGTAGACAAATCGCCAGTCGATCTGGTTTTTGCCCTGTTCGCCCCGCGCGACGCCGGGGTCGAGCATCTCAAGGCGCTCGCCTTCATCTCGCGCACCTTGCGTAACCCGCGTGTCTGCGAAAAGCTGCGCGCCAACGAGGACCCGGCGAAACTCTATGCCATCCTCAGCGCGTCCGAGGCCAGCAAGGCCGCCTGACGCCAAGGCCCCAAGCCCCAAGGCAGGCGCACTGCCCTGTCGCCTGAGCCCGGATATGCCCTGACATGCCAGACGGATCAGGCTGCCGTCCAGTCGCCAAAGCCCAGCATGTCATAATCGCGGCCATAGGCCGCGCGTCCAGCCGCCTCGACCGCACGGTCATGGACTGCGCCAAGGCGCAGCGGCGTCTCGCGGGCGACGGGGGCAAAGGCCGGGAATGTCAGACCCAGTTCATCGCCCAGGCCGGGCAGATCATCGCCCAGCCGGTCAGACCGGATCAACCGATGCAGCGGGCATTGCGCTGTGATCGCCTCGATCAGGCTGGCCTGACTGGCCCAGAGCGCGCGGGTCGGCAGCGCAGTCTGCCCGTTCAGATTGGCCTGAATGAATCGCAGGAACCCCAGAAACCCGGCCCGGTGCGCGTCCTCGGACCAAGCCTGCGCGCCCGCCGCATTCTGCGGCAGATCAACCCCATGCACACGTTCTATGAACGCGCGCACATTGGTCCGGTTGCCCAGAACGACCTGCTGCACAAAGGTTTCATGCGCGCGCGCTAAAGGATGACGCAGCACGCTGAACGCCACGCGCTGCGGGTGCGCGCGCTGCCAGTCACGCCACGCCTGCGGTGTGAAATCGGTTTTCAGGTCGCGCGGGGTGGCCCCGTCAATCCGCGCCATCCAGGCATAGATGTCGCGCTCATACCCGCCCGGAAGCGGAGCATAGACCAGCGGCGTTTCAGGGCAGGCCCGGAACCCCCAGAGCGGCGGGGGCTGGCGGGGTTCGAAATTGGGGGTGCGCGCAAGGTTGAACCGGTCCAGCCGCGCGACCCCTTCGGCCACGGCCTCGGGGTTGAGCAGTTTTTCTTCCAGCGGCTCAGGGTTCTGGCGCTTGAGCTTGCGCGGCGCAGTTTCCACCCGTTCCGACACGCCCAACCAGCTTGCCAGCCCGTTGATGACCGCCAGATCCTTGATATCCTCATAGCCGATGTAATAGGCCGTCTGCCCTGTGGTCTGCAAAACCTGCTGCACGCGCGTCTGAAAGCCCAGCAATTCGGCCACATGGTCCGAAAACTCGACTGGATCGAACATCACCTGCGCGGCGCGCTTGTTCTTGACGTCGCCCAGCCGCCATTGCTGCGTCGCACGCGCGATCTTGAGCGAGACGTAGGATTCGACCGGGTTGCGGGTCAGGATGATCTTGGCACAGCGCGGATCGCGCATGAACGGGTCGAACACGCGCGGGTCATGGTCGTGAAAATAGCGAAATCCGGTCATGCCCGGCTGCGCGCCAACCAGCCGCAACAACGCCAGCGGATCGGCATCACGCGCGGGCCGCGTGATGCCATAGAGCGTGTCAATCTTGGGATAGGCCACGAAACTGGGATTGAACGCCTCGCCCTCGCACTGGATGCCCTCGAACGCATTGAGATACGCCTCCAGCAGGTTGGAGCCTGTGCGCATCTCGGCCAGAATCACGAAATAATCGAAACGGGACATGGGAAAACTCCGAAGGCCACTCAGGGCTGATAGTCTTTCAGAATCTGCGGTGGCAGGCCATCGTTGCGCAACTGAACCAGCCACGCATCAAAGCCATCGCGCGGGCGCAAGGCGGGCAGACCATAGGCCCGCAGGCCCGCGTCGCCATCCATCTCGGTGACGATCTCTGACAGCCTGGGTGCGGGGTCCGCCAGCACTTCGCCCAAGTTCCAGACCCGGACGCGCGCCTGCGCCCAGCGCGAGCGCAGCATCTCGACCCATGCGGTTTCGCGGCGTTGCAGATGACCCACATGCGCCAGCAGGTCCGCCGGTGCCTGCTCGCCGCGCCACAAGGGCAGCAACCATGCCCCCCGGATCACCGAGATCGTGGCATTCGGATCATAGGTCATGAAATCCATCAATTCATCGCTCAGGCGATCCTCGGGGCCAAAGCTGAAACACTGCCTTTCGCCGCGCGTGGACCACAACAGATTGGTCAAAAACATACGCGGGTTATAGTCGCGCAACGCCGCCGAGGCGCTGAGCGCGCCGTGCCAGACCTGCGCACCGCCATGAAACTGCACCTTGTCGGGTGCATAGAGATGGCCATGCGGGCGCGTGCC
>SKRW01000293.1 GCA_007118295.1 Paracoccaceae bacterium
GTGGCGGTCTGGTCGGGGCATCGCTTTGCCCGAGAACTGGGCGCACCACCCGAAGACACTGTTCCCTTCCGGCGCGAACTGCCTGCGCTGGCCCAAGACTGACCCTGACAGGAGCCAACACATGGCCCGCGACCCGCGTTACGATATTCTGTTCAAGCCGCTGAAAATCGGCCCGGTCACAGCGAAGAACCGCTTTTATCAGGTGCCCCATTGCACCGGCATGGGGGCACTGCGCCCGCATATGCTGAACGCCATGCGCGCGGTCAAGGCGCAGGGCGGCTGGGGCGTGATCTGCACCGAATACTGCTCGATCCATCCGACATCGGATGACCTGACCCATGTCTCGGCCAGCTTGTGGAATGAGGGCGATATCCGCGCGCATCGGCAGATGACGGATGCGGTGCATGAATATGGCGCATTGGCCGGGGCGGAATTGTGGTATGGCGGCGCGCGCAGTGCCAATCATTTCACGCGCCTTGTGCCGATGGATGTGGCCAGCCTGCCCAACCTGTCAGGCCACCCCTATCAGACCCGCGCGATGGACCGCAGCGATATCCGCGAGTTGCGCCACTGGCATCGCCGCGCCGCGCTGCGCGCGCGCGATGCGGGATTCGATATCGTCTATGTCTACGCCACCCATGGCTATCTGCTGGCCAATTTCCTGGACCCGCGCGCCAATACGCGTGGCGACGAATACGGCGGCACTCTGGAAAACCGCGTCCGTCTGGTGCGCGAGCTGATCGCGGACACGAAAGACGCTGTGGGCGACCGCTGCGCTGTGGCGGTGCGCTTCAAGGCCGATGAAACCATCGGCGCAGACGGCCAGCCCGAATATGGCGAACGCCGCGAAATGTTCGAGATGCTGGCCGATCTGCCCGACCTGTGGGACATCAATATCGCGGATTACTCGCTGGAAATGGGCGTGTCGCGCTTCACCAAGGAAGCCGCCCTTGAACCCTATATGCATTGGGTGAAATCGGTGACATCCAGGCCTGTGGTGACTGTGGGCCGCTTCACCTCGCCTGACACAATGGTCAGCCAGATCCGGCGCGGGATCACCGATCTGATAGGGGCCGCGCGTCCCTCGATTGCTGATCCCTATCTGCCCAACAAGGTGGCGGAAGGGCGGCTGGAAGATATCCGCGAATGTATTGGCTGCAATATCTGCTATTCAGGCGACAGTCTGGGCGTGCCGATCCGCTGCACTCAGAACCCCACGATGGGCGAGGAATGGCGGCGCGGCTGGCACCCTGAACGCGCCGCCCCTGCCGCATCGGATGCCCGCTTGCTGATCGTGGGCGCGGGGCCTGCAGGGCTGGAAGCTGCCCGCACACTTGGGCTGCGCGGCTATTCTGTGATGCTGGCCGAAGCTTCGCGCACTTTGGGCGGGCGCATCACTCGCGAGGCCAGCCTGCCGGGGATGAGCGAATATATCCGCGTGCGCGATTACCGCGAACAGCAACTGCTGAAGATGACGAATGTCGAGGTGTTCTTTGAGAGTGACCTCAGCGCCGAGGATGTGTTCGAGATTGGCGCGGATCATGTCGCCATTGCTACGGGCGCAAAATGGCGGCGCGACCGGTTTGACGGCAAGACCTATGTGCCGGTGGCCACGAACGGGGCCGAAATGCTGACGCCTGACGACATCATGGACGGGCGCTTGCCGCAGCAAGGCCCGGTCGTCGTGTTCGATGCTGACAACTACTATCTGGGCGGGGTGATCGCCGAGCGTCTGGTCGCCGAGGGGCTGGACGTGACTTATGTCACTGATTCCGACAGCGTGTCGGAATGGGCCGGGAACACATCCGAACGCTGGCGCATCCGCACGCGGCTGATGGAACGTGGCATCAAGCTGGTGCTGGCTCATAGTCTGACGGGCTTTGATGGTGCGCAGGCAGACCTTGTCTGTGAATATAGCGAGGCTGTGCAGCATATCCCGGCTGCCGCTGTGGTGCTGGTCACACAGCGCGCGCCCTGTGATGCGCTTTATCACGATATCCTTGCGCGGACGGGCGAGGGGGGGCTGCCCTTTACGCTGACCCGCATCGGGGATTGCGAAGCCCCTGCGATCATCGCCGCTGCGGTCCATGCCGGCCACCGCTATGCGACCGATTTGGAAACAGCCGTGGACCGCGATGAACCGCTGCGACATGACCGCCCGGTGATTGCGGCACCTGCCCCAGCGCAGCCCGCGCCCGCGCCCGCAGACCCGGACTATCTGGAGGCCCTGCTGCGCGCCTATGAGGAAGAGGGCGAGGGCGAGGCGTTGTATCGCGCCCTTGCCCAGCGGATGGTGCAGCCACGCCACAAGGAAAAGATGCTGCTACTGGCAGAGGTCGAACGCGCCACTGCCAAGGCCGTGCGCCCGCTGATCGACCGCTACGGCCTGACCCCGGCCCCGCGTGAGGCCCTTGTCGCTACAGCGCAGGCGCAGGCCGCGCGCGGTGCGCAGGACTGGCATACGCTGCTGGAACAGATGCGCGGCAGCGTCCCCGGCTATGTGGATGAGTTCAAGAAAATCGAAGCGATGGGACCAGCGGCAGACCAGCCCTTCCTTGCGCTGATGACTGCGCATGAAGTGGTGGCACTCGAATTCCTGGAGCGTGAGGCGAAGGGCGACCCGGACAGCACGGCCCCGCTGCTGGATTTCCTGCTGTCCCTGCCGCCCACATCGCAGGCCGCGTAACATGATGGCCGCACCCGATCATATGCCGCCCGATATGCCCGCCAGCCTCTGGGCGGCAACGGCGCGTGCGCGGGGCGACCATCCGGCGCTGCGCGGCACGACCGAGGCGGATGTGGCCGTGATCGGCGGCGGCTATACGGGACTGTCGGCCGCGCTGCATCTGGCCGAGGTGGGCCGCCGCGTTGTGCTGCTGGAGGCTGAACAGCCCGGATGGGGCGCATCAGGGCGCAATGGCGGGCAGGTCAATCCGGGGCTGAAGGACAACCCCGAGCAGATCGAGGCACGTTTCGGGCACGATCTGGGTGGGCGGATTGTAGCACTGACAGGCGGCTGCGGGGATCTGGTCTTTGATCTGATTGCGCGCCACGGCATCGACTGCGATGCCGCCCGCCCCGGCTGGCTGCGCGCAGCGACTACCCCACGCGCGATGGCGGCAATGGCCGAAGTCGCGCGGCAATGGCGTGCGCGCGGCGCAGATGTGGACCCGCTGGATGGTCGCACGATGGCGCAGCATCTGGGCACGGGGGCCTATCTCGGCGGACTGATCGACCGGCGCGGGGGCAATCTGCATCCGCTGGATTACGCGCAGGGGCTGGCGGCAGCGGCATCCCGGCAGGGTGCGCGGATATACGGGGGCAGCCGGGCGACGGGGCTGGCCTTCGGCGGCGACTATGTGGAGATCTCGACGCCCGAGGGGCGCCTGACGGCTGGCCGCGCGCTGATCTGCACCAATGCCTATACTGGCCCGCTGACCCCGCCCCTGGGGCAGACGGTCGTGCCCGTCACCTCGATGCAGGTGGCAACAGCGCCGCTGGGTGACAATCTTGCCCGCACGATCCTGCCCGAAGGCCATGCTGTGTCCGACAGCCGCCGGATGTTGCTGTATTTCCGCAAGGATGCGCAGGGCCGCTTTATCATCGGCGGGCGCGGCGGGTCGGGAGCAAAGGCTATCCGCGCGCGGCAAATCGCGCTGCAACAGGCCGCAATCCAACTCTACCCGCCCCTGCGCGGCGCGGACTGGCCCTATCTGTGGGGCGGCGAGGTGGCGCTGACCCGCGATCACATGCCGGGGCTGCACCGCATCGCGCCGAACGTCATGGCCGCCCTTGGCTATAACGGGCGCGGCGTGGGCATGGCGACGGCACTGGGCAAGGTTCTGGCCGACTGGGCCACAGGGCGGCCCGAGGCAGAGCTGGTTTTCCCCGTCACACAAGCGCGCCCCATCCCGCTGCACCGCTTTCGCCGGGGAGGCGTCGGGGCAAGCATCGCCCTGTTCCGCGTTCTGGACAGGATGGGGGTGTAAGCCATGAGAATGCTGCCCGCGTCATCCCGCGATGTGATCATCGCCTGTGTCGATTGCCAACGCCCAAAGGATCATGACCCCATCTCGCCCCCTCGCGACGCGCGCAGCCCTGTACGCGCCAAAGCCAGCCTGAACCCCATGCATGACCCGACACGCGTTCGGGCGCGGGCCTGAAAAAAGAAAGGAACATCGCATGTCTGCTTATACAGATATCGCAAAATCCCTGAATTTCCCGACAGGGGCCTTCATTGACGGCGCCTTCGTAGACGCCCGCAGTGGTGCTACATTCGAGACGCACAATCCCTATACCGGCGATCTGATCGCGCTGCTTCCGGCCTGCGGGGCCGAAGATGTGGATATCGCGGTCGCCGCCGCGCGGCGCAGTTTCAACGCCGGTGTCTGGTCCGGTCTGCACCCGTCCGAGCGCAAGCGCATCCTTGGGCGGCTGGCCGATCTGCTGATGGCCAATATCGAGGAACTGGCGGTGATGGAATCGGTCGATGCAGGCAAGCCGGTCAGCGATTGTCTGGAACTCGACCTGCCGGAAACCGCCAACTGCATCCGCTGGCATGGCGAGGCACAGGACAAACTGTATGACCAGATTGCCCCCACTGGCCCTGATGCGCTGGCGCTGGTGGTGCGCGAACCCGTGGGTGTGGTGGCCGCAGTGCTGCCGTGGAACTTTCCGCTGATGATGATGGCGTGGAAAATAGGGCCAGCGCTGGCCACCGGCAATTCGGTCGTGGTCAAGCCCGCTGAACAGACCAGCCTGACCGCGCTGCGGCTGGCCGAACTGGCGCTGGAAGCGGGCGTGCCGCCGGGTGTGCTGAATGTCGTCACCGGCATGGGCGAAGGCGCAGGTGAACCGCTGGGCCGCCATATGGATGTGGATGCGCTGACCTTTACCGGCTCGACCGAGGTCGGGCGCAAGTTTCTGGAATATTCGGCGCAAAGTAACCTCAAGGAAGTCTGCCTTGAAATGGGCGGAAAAAGTGCCGCTGTGGTCCTGTCGGATGCCGAAGACCTTGCCGAGATCGCCGAAACACAAGCCAGCGCGATTTTCTGGAACATGGGCGAGAACTGCACCGCCAACAGCCGGATCATCGCTCATAAGGATGTCTATGACGAGCTGGTATCGGAACTGGCCAAGCAGATCGCGGACTGGTCCATGGGCGACCCGCTGGACCCCGACACGCGGCAGGGGCCGCTTGTCAGTGCGGAACATTTCGCCAAGGTATCGGGGCTGGTCGATAGTGGCAAAGCGCAGGGCGCGCGGGTGGTCGCAGGTGGCGCGGGTGGGGGCGGTCTGCTGTTTCAGCCCACCATCTTTGCCGATGTCACGCCGGGCATGGATATCTTCCAGCAGGAAATCTTCGGCCCTGTGGTCGGGGTGACGCGTGCCGAAAGCGACGAAGAGGCGATAGAACTGGCGAACCAGACGCAATACGGGCTGGCGGCCACGCTCTATACCTCGAATATCGCCAAGGCACACCGCTATGCCCGCAAACTGCGTGCGGGCACTGTAGGCGTGAACACCTATTCCGAGGGCGATATCTCTACCCCCTTTGGCGGCTTCAAGGCGAGCGGGTTCGGTGGCCGCGACAACGGCATTCACGCGCACGAGCAATACACCGAACTCAAGACGATCTGGATCGATCTGGGTGAATGATCCGGGTCCAGAATGGCCCAGCGAATGGGCTGCACCCAACCTGAAAGGAGACGATCATGCTTACGATCAGACAACTGGCCTGCACCTTTGCTGCGACAGGGTTTCTTGCCGCAGCCACAACCGGCCCCGTGGCAGAAGAATTGACCGCCGCAGAAATCACGTCGCTGCATGCAGGAAACTGCATCACCTATTGGGGCCCAAGCCGCGGCACGCAATGCTTCGGCACGGATGGCAGCACGAATTATGATGACGAAAGCTATGGCACGGATAGCGGCCAGTGGGGCATGCGTGAGGACGAGATGTGCGTGAACTGGGACAGTGATCCGGGCTGGGATTGCGGGCCGGTCTGGCGCGTAGACGCGGATACCTATTACGACGGCGAATATACCTGGCAGATCAACTGACGCCCCTGCCCTGTCGCGCGGCATATGTCACCGCGCAGCAGGGCCAGAGATTCCCCTTTAAGCACGAGGTCACGTCATGCCGAAACGCATCATCCGCTTGCACCCGGACGGGCCGGAAGGACAGGGGCTTGCGCCCATGACCCTCGATCCCGCAGATTTCCAGTCACCCCTGCCCCGGCAGAATACCCATGTCTATTTTTCGGACCCGGAGTTCGGCTTGAATGTCGGCGTCTGGGACACCACCAGCATGCAAGAGTCCTTTGGTCCCTATCCTGGCGATGAATTCATCACTGTTCTGGATGGCGCCTTCGCGATGATTGACGGGGCGGGGCGCGGTGTGCCTGCCCATAAGGGACAGAGCGTCATCTTTCGCAACGGAACGCCGGTCAGTTGGATGCAGCCGGGCTATCTGAAGAAGTTCTTTGTCACGTTGCATGACCCCGATGCACCGGTTCCGCAGATTGCCCGGATCGAGGACGGGATCATCCCGCTGGAGCCTGACGCAAATCTGAGAGATGATGACGACGTTTCACATTCTGACAGCGGCGCGAAACAACGTGAACGGTTGATCTTTACAAATGACGCCGGGACGATGACAGTGGGCTTGTGGGACACAGAGGCGATGACGACTGCGCCTTACCCTTTCCCCTATCACGAATTCGCACAGGTGATCGAAGGCACGGTCACGATCACGGGTGAGGACGGCACCTCAGAGACATTCGGTCCGGGAGATGCCTTTTTCATCCCGCAGGGCACGATCACCCGCTGGGAGGTTCGCCGCTATCTGCGCAAGTACTACGTCGCAGTTGCACCGCCTGATCTTGACAACTCACTGTAACTGTGAGGCGCATCCAACTCTCTCTGATCGAAGGGCCAAAAGCGGACATCTGCCACATGGCGGCAAAGCCCCGCACCAGCAGCATCGACCGTTCAGAGCAAGAAAATGACCGCGAGGCCTGCTGGCAAGGCAGGCAATCGCAGCACTTCAAAAAGGGGTTGGCGCGCCGCTCCGATCACCGCAAAACTGATAAGCCATAACCCCAGCGCGATCTGCGCCATTGCGATCAACGCTGCCACCGGTGTGGCCGCGAGATCCAGTATTTCGGGATTCGCAACAAAACCCAGCGGGATTATGAACAGCCCTACCCCAAGGCGCATCGCATTCCCTGCAACGGGCAACCACGGCGTCTTTGCAATCGCCGCTGCAATGAAGACATTGCCACAGACCGGCGGTGTGATTGTGCATAGAAGCGCATACCAGAACACGAACAGATGCGCCTGCAGGTCAGGCAAGCCCATGCCCACCAATGCAGGCGCGGCCACAGCGGCACAGATCACATATGCCGCCGTTGTGGGCAACTCCATACCCAGCACCAGCGCGGCCAAGGCCGTCAGCAGTAGGGCTATCCACAACCGCCCGTCGGATGCGGACAGGATCAAAGACGTCAGCTTGACCCCAAGCCCGGTCATGTTGAACACGCCCACCACGATCCCTGCGCAAACGATGACGGCTGCGATGATTGCAACCTGTTGTGCGGCCGTGACCACGGCAACCAAAGTGCGCCGATACCACCCTTGCAGCGACACTGCGCCATCCGCGTCAAAAATCAGGGTTACCCAGGTCACGAGGGTGGCAAACACGGCCGCATAGGCAAGGGTATAGCTGGTGAAAACGAGCGTTCCGACAAGGATGGAAAACGGCAGCAGGAAAAACGGCACCGACCGTGCAACCGCCGCCCAACCGGGCAGCGCCTCTTTTGGCAAGGCGGCCAGATTGGTCCGCAGCGCGTAGATATGCACGCCAAACCACGCGGCCAGAAAAAACAGGATCGCAGGCAGCAGCGCGGCGACCATGATCTCGGTGTATGGGACGCGCACCAGTTCCGCCATCACAAAGATGCCTGCCCCCATTACGGGTGGCAGGATCTGCCCCCCGGTCGAGGCGACGGCCTCGGTCGCGGCGGCCAGTTGCGGTGGATAGCCAAGGCGCTTCATGGTCGGGATTGTGATCATTCCGGTCGATGCTGTATTTGCTGCAGCCACACCAGAAATCGAACCGTAAAAGGCAGATGACAGGATCGCCACCTTGGCCGCGCCCGCACGGGCACGGCCCGCGATCTGCGTCGCGAAGGCCATGAACCCCGTTCCCGCCTGCCCTGCCGAGATGAAGCCGCCCAGTATCACGAACATCGCAATCGTATCGACCGAAGTGCCCGTCAGCGTCCCCCATAGCCCGCCCTCGGTTATGGTCAGGGTGCCGAGGAGATAGTCAACCGGCATGCCCCCATGGCCAAATTTTCCGGGGATGTAGGCACCAAAAAAAGCATAGGCCAGCACCAATGACGCGACAGCGGGCAAAACGATCTTGATCGCCCGACGCGCCATTTCCAGAACCACCACTATCAGCGCACCAGCCAAAACCAGTTGAACCGTGCCATCGAGAGCACCGTATTGCTGGATCAACTCGCGCCGGTTGAGCATGATCAAAGCACAGATAGTTATACCTGCTGCAAGAAACGCCCAGCCTGACCAATACGCGGCACGCCCTTGCTGCGCTGCTGCGCCGAGAACGAAAATCCAAGGTAGAGCCAATGCGAGATGCGCTGGTCGGGTGATCAGGTTGGGGATGAGCCCTGCAAATGCGTTCCACAAGTGAAACCCGACAAGCAACACTGCCAACCCGATCGCAATGACACCGAAGCGATGGCCCTCTATCTCGACCGATAGCCAGGATTCAAAAAACGACGGACGTTTCATCGAGTCTCCGATTTCTGGTATCGAGACGGCAGCGGCACGGGCCGACCTCGTCTATGCGCATTAAAAAGACCGGGCGCGCGACACAGTCATCTGGCGCGCGCCCGGAACTTGTATGTCATTCTGCCTCAGCAACGCAGGCCGGACTCAAGGCATATCCACGCCTTGTTCAGCGTAGAACGCCACAACACCTTCATGCAAAGGCGCGCCCAGTTGTGGTACCAGATCGGGTGTTACGCCCGCCCACCAAGGGTTGGTGTCGGCCATGTCTGCGCGCTGCTCCCAAAAGGCCGATACAATGGCCAGTGCAGTGTCATCGTCCATATTGGTTGCATAGGCTCCGACCGGGACCGCCATGGTCGCGATCTCGTCGTCCACCCCGGCGTAGGTATTGGCGGAAACCGTCACCGCGCCAGCACCGGGGTTGGCCGCGATGATTGCAGCACGCTCATCCTCGGTAAAGGACAGGATGCGGACGGGCAACGTGGCTGCCAGTTCCTGCACTTGCGGCGTCGGATGGGCAGAGCAAGTCGCGTAGCCGTCCACCTGATTGTTGCGCAATGCCGCCGGGGCGCCTGACAGTTCCATTTCGGGGGCAGTAACACTGTCAGCAATACCCAACGTCTCGAAGATCGAAGCCACCTGACGTTGACAAAACGTACCTGTCCCGCCCGAGATAAAGCTGCGTCCGGACAAATCCGCAACGCTGTGAATATCGCTGTCAGCGCGGACCACCAAATGAATGGTGATGAAGGGCATCGGGAAAAGCGTGCGGATGCTTTCGAAATTCCCCTGCTCAAACGGCGCTTCTCCGGCCAGCGCATCGGCAATCAGGTTTGGAGGTGTGGTGAACAGAAACGCGCCTGGCCGCCGACCCGCTTCGGCGACGTTCTGCACCGAACCCTGGCTTTCCTCGACGGTTGGCTGGATCGCGCCATCCGATTGTGCGCTGAGCATTTCGCCCAACTGCACCATCATGACGTAGTAAGAGCTGGTTGATGAAGCTGATTTCAGCGTTACGCGTGTTTCGGCTGATGCTATTGGGGCCAGCATCAGGCTCGCGCCCAGTGCGAGTGCGCTTATCCCCAGTGATTTCGAAAACCTTGTCGTGAACATTCGGATCCCCCCATGGATTTTTGCGGTAGTACCGCAATGATTAGGATGGCAGAAGATCAGCTTGGCCTTCATTTGACAAGTCCAACAAGACGACAGGGAGAGTATTGCACAGCGACTTGCGGACGCACGTGTATTTGCCAACCTTGCTGACGGGTTTTGGTTGATGACGTCTTGCTTGCAGATTGGAACCGATGGCGCGGGCCCTTCGCACCCCCCCTTCGTTCAGACGGGGCGCGCAATGGGTGTGGCGACTAAGATATGCGTCATCGAGAACTTGAAATGAAAGCGGCGCGCAGGCGGGCGCGGCTTGTGGCACAGCAGGGGAATCAGGTCATGTGGGATTTTTCGTTTCGGCGCGGGGTTGGGCTTCTGCTACAGACCTTGCCATTCGTGGTATTGCGCATGGCGGTCTATTTCGGTGCGGCGCTTGCGTATGTTCTTGTCACTGGAACCGGCGCAGGCATTGGCTGGGGGGTTGGCGCACTTGGCGATGAGGGGTTTCGCGCATCGGCCACCTTTTTCGGGGGGCTGACCGGGTTCGGAATTGTGCTGATCGTGATGTACTGGCTGCGCGAGTATATCCTTTACATGGTCAAGGCCGGGCATATTGCTGTCATGGTCGAGTTGATCGATGATCGGCCCATGCCTGCCGGGCGCAGTCAGATCGGCCATGCGCAGGCCATGGTGCGCGAACGCTTTGGCGAGGCCAGCGTTCTGTTTGCAGTCGATCAGGTGATCAAGGGCGTCCTTCGGGCCATAACAGGGCTGATCCGCGGCGTGTTCACGCTGCTGCCGATTCCGGGCGTGCGCCAGCTTGTAACGATCCTGCGGGCCTTCTTGCGTGTGGCCGTTGGCTTTATCGACGAGGTCATCCTCGCCTATGGCATGCGAACCCGCGCCACGAACCCATGGGCTTCGGCACGCACGGCGCTGGTGCTGTATGCGCAGAACTACAAGCCCATGCTAAAGAACGCGGCCTGGATCACGCTGTTCGTCTATGGTCTGATGACAATCTTGTTCTTTGTCATGCTCGCCCCCGCAGCGTTGATCAGCAACCTTTACCCCGGTGGCCTGTCTGCGATGGGTATTGTCATTGCCTTCATCTTGGCGTGGTCTGTCAAGCAGGCCATTCTGGAACCGCTGGCCGTTGCCTGCCTGCTGCAAGCGTATTTCCGGAACATCGAAGGGCAGGTACCGAACCCCGAATGGGACGCCAAGCTTGATGGGATGTCCGACAAGTTTCAGCAACTCAAGGGGCGCGCTTTTGGCGGAGCATCGAGTGTGGCTGGATAAGATGATGAAACGCGCCATCGGCGGACTGTGCCGCGTGAATTGAAAGGATCGGCTGCAATGCTGCAATTGAAACGGACACCTGTGCATGTCGCATTGATGCTTTCAGTCACGTTTCCAAGCGCCGCGCGGGACTTTGCCGAACGCTATGAACGCCTGGCATCCGAGGAACGTACCCTCGCCGATGCCGAAAGCTGGCCGCGTGCAGATTGAGGCAGTCTGATTGCCGCAACGGCCAGATCGGGCGGCACGCGCAAATTCCGGACCTTCCCCTTCGTTCAGAGGGGGAAGCGTTCGGGATCAGGCGATAATGTTTTGCCAGGTCACAACAATTGAAAGATAAACCAAGATGCTCAGACGCAAGATTGCAGTGCTGACAACCGGCCTTTGGGCCGCACTGTCCATGGCGATAGCCACCTTCCCTGCCACGGCGCAACGCGCAATCAAGGATGCAGTCCCGCACCCGATGGTGCCATTGCCAGCCGAGGGATATATCACACTCGATGAATTCACCGATTTTGCCATCGTCGAATTCCCGGCATCCCCCGGCGACCGGCGCAGCGGTTTTGAAGAGACTGTAACAGTCGAGGGTCAGTATCAAAAACTGGAATACACAGTTGATGGGCTGGAGCTGTCACTGATCCGAATGTATCGGGGGTATCTTCAGCATTTTGAAAGCAATGGTTTCGAGATTCTCTTTTCCGGGATCGGCGAAGAGTTGAGCATCCGCGACGGCTATTCTTTCATCACCTATGACAGCGGTTTTCTGTCGCGCACGCCCAGCACGGCTGCAGACAGCAACGCCTATATTCTGGCGCGAAGCGCAGACGAGCAGACAGTCCTCGCAGTGTCCTTCTTCAGCAGACAAAACGCTCGGCGCATGATCGTCAATGCTGTCCAGATCGAAGAGATGGCGCCGCTGGATCTGTTCTCGCCCGAACCAGAGGCAGAGCCTGAACCCGAGCCAACCCTGGTTCAACAGGATGTGGATGAACTCTCCGCAGGTCTGGTGCAGGATGGCCGTGTCATCGTCAACGCGATCCTGTTCGAATTCGACCGCGCAGATATCCTGCCAGAATCTGCCGAAGCCTTGGAAACAGTGGCAACTCTGTTGCAGCAAGGCAGCGATCTGAAGCTTATGGTTGTCGGGCATACCGATGGTGTCGGCAGTTTTGACTACAATTTGCGCCTGTCGGTCGAGCGCGCGCAGGCCGTCGTGGCATGGCTGAACACCCGCCACGGCATTGACGCCTCACGTTTGCGCGCCGCCGGGGCGGGCCCGATGTCACCCGTTACGACCAACCGGACAGAATCGGGCCGTGCCTTGAACCGTCGTGTGGAACTGGTCGAGATCATAGACTGAACGTCGGCACCCGCAGGCGCTTCCTGTCTCTTATTATCGCCCTGCGCCGGCAAACCTCGTTTGCCGGCGCTTCTTCGTGCCATCACCAGACACGGGATGTCTCAGCGCACAACGCCCACAGCCAAGGCCGCGCGCCCTGCCCAGTCAGAAAACCGGTGTAACAAGAGGTTTTCCTTCCAGAAAAGCGGCAACATTGGCGCGCTGCAACGCGCCCATTGCACTACGGGTCTGCACGGTCGCGCTACCGACATGCGGCAAAGCCCACAGGTTGGGCAGGTCCAGAAGCCTGGGATCGGGATCGGGCTCGCGCGCAAAGACATCCAGCGCGGCACCAGCGATCTGGCCCTGCCCCAGCGCTGCAATCAGTGCGTCTTCGTCCACCACCGAGCCACGCGCGACATTGATCACATATCCCTCACCCAGCGCGGCCAGCACTTCGGCGCCAATCAGATTCTGCGTTTGCGGGCCGCCGACAATGGTGATGATCAGATCATCGACAGCATGCGCCATGCTGATGATATCGGCATGCCATGTCATCCCCGGCACATCTTTCGGGCTGCGCGAGGTGTAGTGAATCTCGCACTGGAACGCCACCAGCCGATCCGCGATTGCACGACCGATCCGCCCCATCCCGACAATACCGACACGTCGCCCACTGGCCTTTGTCGTCAGTGGGAACGGCTTGCGCGCCGCCCAGTCGCCCCTGCGCAGATAATCCGATGCCTGCGCCAGCCCGCGACACGCGGTGATCCACATGCAGACCGCCAGATCGGCCACATCATCATTCAGCACATCTGGCGTATTGGTAACGGCAATCCCGCGCGCCTGTGCGGCATCGACGTCAATCGCATCATACCCCACGCCGAAATTCGCAATCAGCTTCAACGATGGCAGCATGTTCATATGCTCGGCACCAACCGCGCTGTGGCCCAGATAGGCCAGCGCCGTGACCTCGTTGCGCGTGGACGTGTCAAGCCCGGACAAATCGTCAATGCCGGGCAATAGTCGCGCATTGAACTGGCTTTGTAGCGCTTCGGCATCGTCTGCGCGATAACCGCCAATGGCCAAAGTTTGTGACATGGGATTCTTTCTCTGCTAAGGGGTCGGGATTGCCGGATCAGACAGACACACCGGCCATTTCATAGACCGACTCCATCAACCGCAGTGTCTGAAGATTGTCCAACCGGTCGGTCGCAAAACGCTTGCCACTGCGCAGGCCAGTCACGAATTCGGTGACTGCCCCGGTAAAACAGGCCTGATAATTCGCCTGTAAATCGTGCAATGACACCTCCTCCGGTCGCGAGAGCAATGATATCCGGTCGCGATCGTAAATCAGTGTATCGGTTGTTCCCAGCAGTTCCAACCGGTCAGTGGGCAGGTCCGGGTATCCAAGCGCCGAGATGCTGGCATCAATCTGCACGAGCGCACCGGATTCTGCGCGCAAGGTAATCAATGCAACGTCCTCGCCCCGCAATTCGGGATTCATCCGGTCCAGTTGCGCAGCGATGACCGTCATCTCGCCAAGAATGGCGCGCAGGGCATCCAGATGGTGGATCAAGACCTCGAACACCAGAAGGCGCGGGAAATCGGCCAGATAAGGCTGACGGTTCAACAGAAAGGGCACAGCACCCGGATAGCCATATACCGAAGACGAGCGCACTGTCAGACGCGCATGCCGAAGCGCGCCAATCTGGCCGGACTGCAGGCGTTGGGCGATTTCCGCGTAATGGGGGCGAAAGCGATAATTCTCGTGCACCATGAAGCGCACCTTGTCGCCTACTTCTGCAATCAGGTCTTCTGCCTCGGCCACTGTCGGGGTCATGGGCTTCTGGCACATTACATGCACGCCTCGCGCTGCGGCCAGTCGTACAAGCGGTGCATGTGTGGCGACAGGGGTGATAATGTCGACTGCGTCGGGCGCAGTGGCATCCAGCATTTCGCCCACATCCTCAAACACCTCCGGGATGGCGAATTCGTCGGCGCGGATGCGGGCGCGCTCTGGGTCGGGGTCACAGATGGCGATCAGCTTTACCCCGGTCTGGGCCTGCCAGCCTGCAAGGTGAAAGGCGCTGATGGCACCCGCGCCCGCGATGGCAATCTTCAGCGGTTCTGACATCGAGAACCTTTCCAGTTGATCATTGTGTTTCAAGAAAGGACTGCAGGTTCTGCATGGGCAGTCCTGCGACATACCGTGCAGCCGCCCAGTTCGCGGCGCGCACGGCATCTGGTTCCGCGCACGTCCCGGCAAGGGCAAGTGTAAAGGCCGCATGCCAGAAATCACCCGCGCCATTGGTGTTTCGCGCCGTCGCACGCGGAACGGCAATTTCATACGAATTCTGGCCATCGTCACACAACACCGGATCCGGCCCACGTGTCACACAGGCCCAGCAGCGCAGACTGCGGGCAACCTCGCGCAGGGTGCGCGCATCGGCCTTGCCTGCGTAATCGGACAAACCCTGCATCGAGAAAGCAATATGCGACGCCTCGTGCACTGCATCACCAACCAGGCGCACTGGTGCCTCGGCATCCAGCACTGCGGGCTTTCCTGCGGCGCGCGCGGCAGCAAGCAGCGGGGCCGAAAGGGCTGCAAATCGCGTATCACACAAGACCGCGTCAAAGGTGAAATCCGCAGGCAAGGGCGGCAGATCATCACACAGGGAATCTTGGCGGAAATTGATGATCGTGCGTTCGCCGTCGGGCTGGATCAGAACCGCCGAATGGGAGGTTGTCTGCCCGGCGACGCGATGCACCTGACCCAGCGCCACCCCCCTGCCCTGCATTCGTGCCTCCAGCAGGTCTGCCAGTGCATCATCACCTATAGCAGTCCGCAAAGTCGCCTGACCACCCAACTGAACCACGGCAGTGGCAGCATTCAACGCCCCCCCTGCCCCCAGAAACCGCGAACCACTGGCTTTGTGTTTGAGCCCCATGACAGGATAGGCAGGGACCGACAATTCCATGTCCAGTGCGACCAATCCGGCACACAGGATATGTGGTCCGTTCGACATCATGGGGTCATGCCAGCATGCTTGCGGCAGCCACGCGCGCTTCGCGGGCAGCGTTGGCCAGCATCGCGACGTCGCACGCGCCGACAACCAGCTTGTATCCGGCCTGATCGAGGCTGCGGTAGGTGCGGTCTGACCAAAGCACCGTTCCCAGCATCACCCCCGCTTCCTGTGCGAGCATCTCTGCCCGTTTGATGGCGGCGATCACTTCGGGATGGTCCATGTTTTCCAGATGCCCCATTGACGCGGCAAGGTCATTCGGCCCGATAAAGATCATGTCGACCCCGTCAACTGCGGCCATGTGCGGGATTTCCTCGATCGCATCCACATGTTCGATCTGGACCATCAGCAGCAATTCGTCATGGGCGCGGTCGCGCGCGTAATCCGTGACCGCCCCATATCCCGAGGCGCGCAAGATGGGTGCTGCGTAGCCGCGTTGTCCGCGTGGGGGGTAAAGGCAACTCTGGGCAATGGTGCGCGCCATCTCGGCGTTCTGGACCATGGGCACCATCAGCGAGTGTGCGCCCCTGTCCAGCGCGCGCTTGAGCACAGTGTCCGATCCGTCGGGCACGCGCAGCACCGCAACGCCGCCCGCAGCTTCGATCGCGCGGATCAACGGGATAGCCTGATCGATCGCGGCAGTCCCATGTTCACAATCCACCACGACAACGTCCCAGCCCGCGTGGACCAGCAATTCCGCCACATCGGGCGAGCCAAGGTCTAGCCAGGCCGCAGCGATTGTCTCGCCGCTTTGCAGACGTGTCTTTAGCGTGTTTCTTCTGGTCATGGATATTTCCTGTCATTTTGACGGTGTCTGTGTCTGAAAGAAGCTGCGCAAGGCCCGATAGATCAGGACCGCCCAGATCATCAATGTAAGCGCGCCCAGCACTGCGGCTGTGTCGCGCGCGAAGAATTCGGTAAGATCGCCTCTGGCCTTCATCATCGAGACCATGAAATTATCCTCGACGATGCGTCCAAGCACGATGCCGAGAATGGCTGGTGCCAGTGGTATCTGCGACCAGATCATGACGCTTGCCAACAACCCGAGCGCCAGAATGATCCAGATTGCCAAGGTGCTGCCAGTGATGGCAAAGCCCCCGATCATGGCCAGCAACAGGATAAGGGGCATCAGCACGGCGCGCGGCACGCGCAAGACCTGCGTTGCCAGTGCCACGGCCAGCCCGCCTGTCACCAGCATCATGATATTTGCAATAAGGAAAGAACCGAAGATCGTATAGACCAACACTGCATCGGTATTGAAGATGTCCGGCCCTGGGGTCAGTCCCTTCATCATCAACACACCGATGGCAATGGCCGTGACACTGTCACCCGGAATTCCGAAGACCAGCGCAGGCGTCCAGGCCCCGGCCACAGCGGCGTTATTGGCCGCGCCGCCATCTACGATACCCTCGATGTGACCGCGCCCAAAGGCCTCTGGTGACTTCGAGAAGCGGCGCGAAACGGCATAGGCGATCCATGCGGCGACATCGGCGCCCGCACCGGGCAGAGCCCCGATGACCGTCCCCCCCGAGGCAGAGCGCAGTATATTCTTCCAGTGCTGCAGAAACGACCGGCCGGCGGCGGTGATGGCTTGCAGAAGCGGTTCTACCGTCAGCTTTACCAACGGTGTCTGATGGCCCACCGCTGCGTTGCGCAGCAATTCGGACAACGCGAACATGCCGATCATGGCCGGAATGAAGCTGACACCATCGTAAAGCTCGATATTCCCGAAAGTGAAACGCGGGTGCCCCACGGCAACATCAATACCGATTGTGGCAATCGCAAGCCCTATGAACAGACTCGCGAAATTGCGCGGCACCGAAGGGCCCCCCACCAGCACGGCACAAGACAGGCCAAGCGTCGCCAGCCAGAATGCCTCATCGCTCGAAAAACTGCGCGACAGGTTCGCCAGTGCGGGCGTGGCATAGGCCAGAATAGCGACGCCGATCACCCCGCCACAGACCGACGCAAACAGCGCCGTGAACAGAGTCGTGCGAGGCTTGCCGGACTGAGACAGCCGATAGCTGTCCTCGACATAGGCGGCTGACGCTGGCGTGCCGGGGATTTTCAGGATCGCACCCGAAATGTCACCTGCGAAAATGGCGGTTGTCGTCGTGGCCACGATAGCGGCGGCGGCCTGAACCGGGTCCATGAACCATGTAAACGGCACCAGCAACGCCACAGCCATGGTGGCTGTCAACCCCGGCATGGCCCCCACAAAGGCACCGTAAAGCGTGCAGACAAAGATCGTGCCCAGAATCTTCGGGGTCAACACGATCGCGAGGGTGGCAAGAATATCCATCAGAACCTACCACGCATACGGCGTAAGCCAGCCCCAGGGCAGGACGACGCGCATCAGCGAATAGAACACATAATGCAGCACGACCGGAGCCACTGTGGCCAGCACCAGCGCAAGCAGGATATTACCGCCGAAAATGGGAACTGCCAGCAGCACGACAAGTGCCGCGGCAATGTGAAAGCCCATAACCGGCAACAACAGCGCAAACCCCGCTACCAGCGCAGCAATCGCGACAAAGGCAAAGGCACCATAAGCCGATGTTGGCGATACTTGTGTATCGTCTTGCGCCGCTTTGATCCGCAGTGAACGCAGCCCTTCCATCACGATCCCGATTGCAGACAATATCAGACCGCCCGCTATGATCCGGGGGAACAGGTCCGGCCCATAGGGCATGGCACGGATACGCGGGAAGCCCTGTGTCTGGATTATCATGGCGATAGCGAGGGCGGTCAACGCCGCCCCCACGATCAGATCACGTCTGATTTGCATTGCGTCAGGCCAGGATCAATCAGCCAGACCGATGGCCTGAATGGTCTCTCCAAGTGCTGCGTCCTGCGTAACCATGTATTCAGCCAGCGCCTCGCGGCCCATGAACACCACGTCGGCCCCGCGTGACGCCTTGAATTCGGCCCATTCCGCGGATTCGGTGATCTCCATCACTGCCTGTTCATATGCACAGGCAATATCGTCGGGCATGCCCTCGGGACCAGAGATGGTGATATAGGCGGCAAGTGTCCAACCGCTATCAAGCACCTCGGCGGTCAACGGCACATCTGGCAGGGCGTCCATCGGACTGTCATGCATATAGGCCAGCGCACGCAGTTCGCCCGCATCAACCAGCGAACGGCCCTCTGACAAGGCCGGTGTCGCGATATCGACACCACCAGCGATCAGTTCCTGCATGGCAGGTGCTGCCCCTTGCGAGGGAATCCAGCGAATGGCCTCCGGGTCCAGCCCTTCGGCATTCAGCATTCCCGCCAGCGCCAGATGCCAGATGCCACCAAGCGATGTGCCCGACCCTGTAAGGTCACCGGGGTTTTCACGTGCATGGTCCATCAACTCTTCAAGCGACTGGAACGGGCTGTCGTTGCCGACCAGAACGCTTGCAGGAACGATGTCGATCAGCGCGATCGGAGAGATGTTTTCATGCGTCATGTCAGTCAGACCGACCCAGTGCATGGTATTGATCTCGACGGTTACAGCGCCAACTGTATAGCCGTCCGGGGCCGCATTCGAGATCGCGCTATGGCCGGTAACACCATTGCCGCCTGTGCGGTTGACAACATTGAATGGAACGCCCCATTTCTGTTCCAGCATTGTAGCGAGCATGCGGGAGTTGGCGTCGGTTCCGCCACCAGCGCCCCACGGGACGATGTAGGTCACGGCGCGGTCGGGGGTCCAGTCGCAGCTTTGCGCATATGCCGCTGTCGATGCTGTTGCCAATGCAACAGCGGCAACACCGCGCAAGAGCGCTTTTGAAATAGCCTTGGTCATGAGTTCATTCTCCTCCTCAGGTGAAGAGATGCGCGCGGCGAATCTGCACCGCATCTCTCAGCGGGCAAGTAAGCATGTTGCAAACAGGTTAGTCAATCGATTAAACTGATTGTAGACAACACCGGGATTCCAGAGATTTGCCTCAGGAGCGGTCCGCTCATGAACAGACGAGTCACACTCAGAAATGTCGCAGAGGAAGTCGGGGTCACTGTCGCCACTGCCTCGATGGCGTTGCGTGCTCATCCCCGGATTTCGTCCGCGACGACGGCGCGCATCCTGGAGGCTGCGGAGCGTCTGGGATACATCTATAACAGGGCGGCGGCGAATTTGCGCCAGACACGCTCTTCGCTTGTGGCGGTCTGTGTCAGCGACCTGTCAAACCCGGTATTCAACGAATTTCTGGTGCATCTGGAAGATGAGTTGCGCGCGCATGGGAAACAGGTTTTTCTGGGCATCGCACGTGATGATCTGACCCTGCAGCGACAGTTTCTGCAAACTGCGCTGGAACAGGGCGTGGGAGGGTTGCTGCTGCTGGCCGTTCGCGGAACGACACGGGCTGAACTGTCGGGCCTCTGGCCAGAAGGCCAGCCAAAACCACTGGTGCCGACAGTCCTGTTTTCGCGCGCACTGGATGATGTTGCACTGCCGCAATTCATCAATGATGATGTTGAAGCTGGCAGATTGGCGGCACAATGCCTGATAGATCATGGCCACCGACGGCTTGCCTGGGTGGGCGGGGGGCAGCAGACATCTACGGCGCGCAATCGGCAAGCCGGCGCGGAACTGGCGATTGCTGCGGCAGGTTTGCCGCCACCTGAACTGCTACATGGCCCGACCTTGCGACAGTTCGGGCTGGAGGTTGCGCATCAACTTCTTGCCCGGCCAGAAGCGCCCGAACGGCCGACAGGCGCAATCTGCTTCAGCGATCTGATCGCATTCGGGTTGGTTGCGGGCATCATGCAAAGCAACACGGACCCTGCGTCCAGCCTCTCGGTAATCGGATGCGATGACATGGAAGAAGCGCGGTTCAGCTACCCGCCCTTGACCACAATCGCCGTGGACAAGGCATCCATCGGGCGACTGGCCGCTCAATCCTTGCTGGACCCCGACGCAAGGCCAGAGCAGGTTCTGCTCCCACCCAGGCTTGTGTTACGCGCAACCGTTGGCCGCCCCCGAACGGATGCCCCGTTGTCGCATTTTCTTCACCATTTCAGCACATGATTGTTACGTGATTTCTGGAAGATACCGCGATATCGCACATCATTTGCAGCTAAGGGCTTCAATTTTGGTTCCGTATTTCAACAAGTGGCCACCCTGTTGGCGCACGGCCCAGCCGGTTTCGAAAGTTTCGTATCGATGACGTCAGGCGGAGGGCATGCCTCGGATGAAGCGTGGTCCAAGGCAACGCGGATCGCGCGCGAGTTGGACCGGATTCTTGACGGGGCGTTCCATCGCGGATCGGGGCGACTATGCCTCGGAAGCGCGGGCACGGCTCAGCTTCGCAGATCTTGAACGCTGCATCGCCCTCGCGATCATCGACCACAACCTCAGCCAGAATGCACGCAAGCTGACCGTTCCGGCGAAAGAGTGGGAAGATCGGTTCCAGCCGAAGGACCGGCTGATCGATGCGCCTGTCGATGTGCTGCTCAATTTCCTGCCGCGCAAGACACGGAAGATTTCACCTCAGGGCATCAGTCTCTTCGCCATCGACTATTTCGAGCCTTGGCTGGGCCTGCTGGTCGCCCGCCGTGACCGGCTGAACCCGCTCGATCTGTGCTATGATCCCCGTGACATCAGCCATGTCTACGTCAAGGATCCGGATACGCAGGCTTGGCGGCCGGTCAGGCGACGGGATGGACTGGCCGAGCCGATTACGCTTTGGCAGCATCAGGCAGATCGACAGCGGCGGCGCGAAATCCAGCGGCGGCCTGTGCAGGAGGCATCAGCCATCCGACGCGAAATCGCCGCAACTGTTGCCGCCGCCAAAACCCCGAAAAGTCGGTTGAAGGAGATGACCCGCGCCCGGCATGCCAACGAGGCAAAGAAGCCTTATGCCGACTTTGTTGCGTCGTCCCCCCTGGCCCAGGAAAAGCCCGACCCGGATCGTCCGCGGCGGGTCTTCCCTGTCGAGGATTGGTAAGGTGCCGGACCACCTCATGCCCGCCATAGTGCCGCTCTTGCAGGCCGATCACGCAATGCGGATTGCCCATGTTCGCGCGCCGCGCTGGATCAGCCATCCGACCGCCGGCGCGGCGCATGACGCAATGCGACTGCTGCTTGAGCGACCGCCATCCCTGCGCCCACGCGGTTTGCTGCTTGCCGGTCCCTACCATA
>SKRW01000047.1 GCA_007118295.1 Paracoccaceae bacterium
CGAATACCCGCCTGAAACAACTGTCCAAGCGCGCACGCAGGGGGCTTGGCGACGATGGTGCGCCGCTCTCGCCGCTGCGCTGCATCACCTACCGTGATGCGTTGTTCGAGCCGATATTCGAGCGGATGCTGCATGACCCCCGTCTGTGCGCATGGGGCGAGGAGTGCCGCGAATGGGGCGGGGCTTTCGGGGTCTATCGCGGATTGTCGGATATGTTCCCGCGGGACCGCCTGTTCAATTCCCCAATTTCCGAAGCCGCCATCGTGGCGACGGCGGCGGGCTATGCGATGGAAGGCGGGCGCGCGCTGGTCGAGTTGATGTATGGCGATTTTCTGGGCCGCGCGGGAGATGAGGTGTTCAACCAGCTTTCCAAATGGCAGGCCATGTCTGCGGGTGAATTGTCGTTGCCTGTTGTGTTGCGCCTGTCCATCGGCAACAAATACGGGGCGCAGCATTCGCAGGACTGGTCGGCGATGGTTGCGCATGTGCCGGGGCTGAAACTGGCCTATCCGGCTACGCCGCATGACGCCAAGGGCCTGATGACCACAGCGCTGGCCAGCGAGGACCCGGTTGTGTTTCTGGAAAGCCAGCGCCTGTATGACATCGGCGAATGGTTCGCGCCCGATGGGGTGCCAGAGGGGCATTTTGCCTTGCCCTTCGGCCAGCCTCAGACGCGCCGTGCGGGGTCTGATGTCACCATCCTGACCCTTGGGCCTGCGCTGTATCCGACGCTGAAGGCCGCCGATGATCTGGCCGAACTGGGCATCGAGGCCGAGGTGATCGACGCCTGCACGCTGGTGCCCTTTGGCTACGAGGCGGTGCTGGACTCGGTCCGGCGCACGGGGCGATTGCTGGTGGTCACCGAGGCCTGCGAACGGGGCAGCTTTGCCATGACGCTTGCCGCCAATCTGGGCCGTTTCGGCTATCAGCACCTGCACGCCGCCCCACGCGTTCTGGGCAGCCCGAACTGGATTGTGCCCGGTGCCGATATGGAGGACACCTATTTTCCGCAGCCCGCCGATATCGTCGATGCGGTGCAGATCGACCTGATGGACCGTGACGGGGCGAACCGGCGCGGGTTGCGGGGCTGGGATGACATTGAACTGGCCCGGTTGGGTCTGTGAACACAGGAGCGCGTAATGGACATAACCCTGCCCCAACTGGGCAATGACATCACCGAGGCCGAGATCGATAGCTGGCTGGTCGATCCCGGCGCGCACGTCACCAAGGGACAGGCGATCCTGCAGATCACCACGCCCAAGCTGGTGATGGAGATCGAATCCCCCGCCGACGGTGTGCTGGCCGAATGTCTGGTCGAACCCGGCGACATTGCCGAGGTTGGCCAGGTTCTGGGCCGCATCACACCCGCATGAGTGCGCAGCCGGTCTTTCACGGCATCCCGACGGCCCTGCGTCAGTCGGGGCGCGCAGATGGCGTGCCATGTCTGGCGGTTCATGGCTTTGCCGCCGATATGTCGGTCTGGATGCTGGTCGAGCCTGCCTTGCGCGAGACTTGTACGCTGACGATGCTGGATTTGCCCGGCCATGGTGCCACTGCGCCTGTGCTGCCCACAGGGGGGCTGGACGGGTTCGGCGCGCATCTTTCCGCCGTCCTTGACAGCCTCACCTTGGGGCCGGTCTGGTTGCTGGCGCATTCCTTCGGCGCGGCTGTGGCGATCCGGGCTGCGGCGCTGGACCCGTCGCGCGTGGCGGGGGTGCTCCTGATCGCGCCCGCGGGGCTGGGTGCGGAGGTTGACGCGGATTTCGTGAACGATTTATGCGCAGCGGCGGATGCAACCGCCATGCGCGCCACCCTCGGACGGATGCTGTCCCGTCCGGGGATGATAACGCCTGCGATGGCTCAATCGGTGTTCGTACAGATGCAAGACCCCGAACGTGGCGCGGCGCTGCGCAGTGTCGCGGCCCTGTTGCCGGGGTTGCAGGCTGCCCTTGCACCGCATCTTGCCGCTATGGCGCATCTGCCTGTCCATATCATCCGGGGCACATCTGACGCCATCATCGCCCCGGATGCTGCGCTGCCCGACCGCTGGAAACGGGCCAGCCTCCACCAGATCGACGGCGCGGGCCACCTGCCGCAACTCGAATCCCCTGCGCCGACGCTTGCCGCGATCCGTGCGGCCATGGGCGTGCCATGAGCGCGGCAAACGATCCGCGCAGCCTGCGCCTGCGCGCGGCATGGCTTGCGCATGGTTACGGATTGACACAGGCGCAGATCGCCGAGCGGCTGGGTGTCAGCCGGGCCACGATCAACCGTGCGCTGGAACAGGCCCGCGCAATGGGCGAAATCCGCATCTGGATCGACCAGCCCGAGGGCGACATGACGGCCCTCGCGCTCGGTGTCGAGCAGGCGCTGGATATTCCCGAAGTGGTGGTCGTGCCCTCACTGCCCGGTGCCGCGCCCGAGATGGCTGTCGGGCTGGCGCTTGGGCGGTTGCTGTCCGGACGGATTGGCCCTGCGACGCGGATCGGGCTGGGATGGGGGCGCACGTTGACCCATGCGCTGGATGCGTTCCAGCCGGCCCTGCGCCCGGATGCGATGGTGCTCTCACTTCTTGGCGGGCAGGTGCGACCGGGGCGCCCCAACCCCGGCGCGCTGGCCGCGCGCATGGCGGCGGCGCTGGGCTGCGAAGTGGTGTTCATGCCCGCGCCGCTTGTGGTCGATCATTCCGATACCCGCGCCCGTCTGATCGCGGATTGTGGTCTGCAGGCGCTGTTCGATCTGGCCGAGCAACTGGATATCGCGGTCTTCGGGGCAGGGGATCTGTCTGCCTCGCTGGCGCTTGGCGGCCTGTCAGAGCCGGACGCAGAGACGTTGCGTGCACATGGTGCCGTGGGCGAGATTCTGGCACAGGTTGTCGATGCGCAGGGCGACAGTCAGCGCTATGATGTCAATGCCCGTGTCATGGCTGTCGGGCTGGACCAGATTGCGCGGGCCGATGCGCGGGTGCTGGCCAGTGGTGGGGTCGCGCGGGTGCCTGTGATCCGTGCCGCCCACGCCCGTGTCGGGCTGACCACACTGGTCACGGATGAAGCTGCGGCCAGAGTGCTGGCAGGGATATCAGACAAGGAGAACTGACATGCTGATCGGAGTAGACCCGCGCCTGACCCCCGAATTGCTGCACGCGCTGGCGGCAATGGGGCATGGTGACCAACTGACCATCGTGGATGCGAATTACCCGGCCCATGCGGCGGGCCTCGCGACACCGTGGGGGCGCTGCGTCGACTTTGGCGGCACCTCGACCGATGCGCTGGATGCAATTCTCAGCCTTGTGCCCATCGACCCCTTTGACCCTGCGCGCCCGCCAGTGCAGGCGATGCAACAGGTTGATCGCCCTGACACACTGGCCCCCGCGGTCGAGGATGCCGTGCCGCTGATCCGTGCGCGCGGTCACGAGATCGCCATGACCGAGCGTTTCGCGTTTTACGAAGCGGCGGCGCGCTCGTTCGTCATCATCCGCACGCGCGAGTTTCGGGTCTATGGCAATTTCATCGTGCGAAAGGGCGTCATAACACCCTGAGCAGTGCGGCTTGCGTCTGTCTTCCTCAGACTGACGCGCCGGCTATGCTGCCTGTGCGCTGATCCAGCGTGCGCCCCGGTCGCGCCCCGGTCGCGGCCCCGCTGCGCCAGACCGCGCGGCCATTGACCCATGTGCCGATGATCCCGTGCGCTGGTGTCAGCGGTGCCTCGAAGGTCGCGCCCTCGGCCACACTGGCTGCGTCGAACAGCACAAGATCGGCGTAATGGCCGGGTGCCAGATGGCCCCGCCCGGTCAGGCCGAAACGCTGGGCTGGCAGGCCGGTCATGCGGTGCACGGCCTCTTCCAGACTGAACAGCCCGACATCGCGCACATAGTGACCAAGGACGCGCGGAAAGGTGCCCCAGACACGCGGGTGCGGGTGTTTGCCGCGCGCGATACCATCGGAACAGACCATCGTGTGCGGATAGGAGAGGATGCGGCGCACATCGCCTTCATCCATGACAAAGAAGATCCCTGTCGCGGGTAGCAGACGCGCCAAAGCAGTGTCGAGATCCTCGCCCCATTCGGCTGCGATATCGGCCAGATCGCGCCCTGCGAGTTCCGGGTGTGGCACGGAATCGGCCACCATGACCCGTGTCGCCTGACGATGACGACCCGAGTTCAGCATGGTCGAAGAGGCGATCCACGGGGTCGTGTCCAGGCCCACATCCTGATGCTTTCGCGCCTCGTCGATCATGGCGAGTGTGATCTCTGACAATCCGTGATTCGCCAGTCCCGCGCATTTGTGGTGCGAGACATGCACGCCGCAGCCCGCCTCGCGCCCGATCTGAAATGTTTCTTGCAGCGATTCGCGCACGCGGTCGCCTTCGTCGCGCATATGGGTCACATACAGCTTGCCATGCGCCTGCGCGATCTCGGCCATTGCGACCAGTTCTGCGGTCGGGGCGGCGCGGGCGGGTGGGTAGAACGGACCTGTGGACAGCCCGATACCGCCCTCGGACAGCGCGGCATCCAGTGATGCCCGCATCGCGGCAATTTCGCCAGCGTCAGCAGGGCGGTTCAGGTCCGACATCGTGTTGATGCGCAAGGTGCCATGCCCGATCAGGCAGGCTGTATTCACGGCCGGTGGTGCCGCATCCAGTTGCGCGCGATATGCGCCAAAGCTGGCAAAGCGCGGCACTTCGTCGGAGAGGATGATATCCAGCGGTGCCGGAAAGGGTGGCGCGACTGTCAGCGGCGCGATAGAGAATCCGCAATTTCCATTGATGATGCTGGTGACACCCTGACTGGTCATGCAGGTCATGTCGGGGTCGGTCAGCACGATTTCATCATGATGCACATGCGGGTCGATAAAGCCGGGTGCCAGAACCAGGCCAGTGCAATCATGCGCCACCCCGCCACGCCATGCGGACAGGTCGCCTATCGCGACAATACGGTCATCGGTTACGGCGACATCGGCGCGCTGCCGGGGGGCGCCGGTGCCATCTATGAGCACGGCGTTGCGAAACAGGATATCGGCCTGCATGGTAGGTCTCCGAATGGTTCAGGTGCCCAGCGCGTCGCTGGCATCCTCGGTTTGCGCATCTTCTGGGCTTTCAAAGACACGTGCGGCCAGATGAATCAGGATGAAGATCGCCATCAGCGGCACGGCAATCGCCACCAGCAGTGTGGGAAAACCCAGAGTCTCGGCGGTCATGCGCGAATGGCGGATCAGAAAGCTGCGCTCGGGGTTCATGTTGGGGCCGAAGAAACTGTGCCATAGGATCGGCAACAGGTAGATCATCACGACCAGCCCCTGAAACGCGCCAGCAACTGTGGCAATCAGGGCCGCGCGTGGCCCTGTTGCCGTTGTGCCCGGTGCCCGGTTAACCAAGGCCGGGTCGAAGCGGCGCTTGAACGACAGCGTCGCCCCCATCAGCCCGGCCCAGATCATCGCATAGCGGGCCATTTCTTCGGTCCAGGGCGGGGGCGAGTTGAGCAGGTAGCGCGCGACCACCTGCACCATCACCGCCCCCACAAGGGCAACCAGAAACACCATCGTCGCGGCACCGGCCAGACGGTCGATGCCACGGCTCAGGCCCAGCACAAAACGTCCGACCGGCCCGGCCATCAGTTGCGCACCGCGTCGAGTGCGTCGAGATAGGCCTGCAGATGCTCTGGCTCCATCACGTCATCCCATGTCGGGCGGGTTGCAGCGACCATCTTGTCACGTTCGCCAGGTTCGAGTTCGGACAGGGTAACGCCTGCGGCCCGGTGGCGTTCCTCGACGATCCCGGCCCACTCATCGATCCAGGCGCGGTTGGCGGCGAGTCCGGCTTCGATGGCCGCATCGATCTGTGCCTGCTCATCGGCTGACAGCATGTCATACCAGTCTTCCGAGATCAGCACGATCCGGGTCGAGGGTGTGATATCCGCGGCGGTGAAGTTGCGCAGGAATTCCGTGTGGCCGGTGCGGATGGCGGAGTTGGGCGGGTTCAGATACCCATCGGCGATGCCGGTCTGGATCGCGTTTGCAACCTCGGCCCATGCAACAATGGTGCCCGCCGCGCCCAGTGCCTCGATATAGGCAAGCTGTTCGGCATTAAGCGCGCGGAACCGCAGGCCCTGCAAGTGTTCCATCCGGGTGACAGCGCGTTCACGGTTATGAAAACCCAGCGGCATGCCGATATAGGTGACACCGGCGAGGCGAATGCCATTGGGCCGCAGCGGCGCGTTCATCTGTTCCATCAGGTCGGTTTCTGCCAGCACGCGATCAAGCTCTTGGGGCGTTTCGAACAGAAAGGGAAGCGCGATCCCGCGCATGATCGGGCTCATGCCATAGGGGGTGGACGCAGTGGCGAGGTTCACTTCCAGCAGCCCCTGCGCCACTTGGTCAAAGCGCTCGCGCTCGCTGCCCAGCGTGTCTGATGGAAACACCGACACGGTAAACCCTGTCCCGTCAAGTGCGGCCTCGAAGCCAGCGATAAAGGCGGCCTCGGCATTGGTTTCAGGATCATTCACGCCGTTCAGCGCGATCTTGATGTCGGATGCCAGCGCGGGCGATGCCGCCAGCAGTGCTGCAAAAGCACTTGGAAGGAGTCTGTTCATCTTTCTTTCCTCTCTCTCTGTTGGTGGTTAACGCAGCCCCAGCGCACGTGGCAGCGCGAGACTGATTTCGGGAACGAAGGTCAGCAGGATCAGGATGCCGAATTCGGCAAGGAAGAATGGCAGCGTCACCCGGATCAGCCGCCAGTAATCCATCTTGACCACTGTCGCGAGGATCAGCAGCACACCGCCCAGCGGGGGCGACAACAGGCCGATGGTGATGTTGAAACAGATCACGATCCCCAGATGCACCGGGTCGATCCCCATCGCCAGCGCGACCGGCACGAAGATCGGCGCGAACAGAGCCACAGCCGCCTTGACGTCCATTACCATCCCGGCCAGCAGGAAGATCACGTTGATCAGCATCAGATATTGCAGCGGGCCAAGCCCCCATGCGTCGATTGTGCGGGCAATCGCCTGCGGCCACTGCATCAGTGCCGCCAGATAACTGAAGGTCGAGATGGCACAGAGGATGATGAACAGCGCGCCAAGCAAGACGCCCGTGCGGTGCAGGCTGGCAAGGACTTCGGCAATGCCAAGTTCGCGGTACCAGATACCGACCGCCAGCGCGGCAACCACAGCGACCGCAGCCGCCTCGGCCGGGGTCATGAACCCGAAGAGCGTCCCGCCCAGGATGATGACCGGCAGCGACAGTGCCGGCAGCGCCTTGATGGCTGACGGAACGATGCGCGGCAACTCTGCGCCCTTGCCGCCCGGATGATCGTCACGCCATGCGTAAAAGGCATTCATCACCATCAGTACACCGGCCAGCAGCAACCCCGGCACAATTCCGGCGGCAAAGAGTGCGGCAATCGATGTGTCCATCAGCGCGCCATAGAAAATCAGGATCGACGAGGGTGGGATGATTGGCCCGATGATCGACGAGGCACCTGTGATCGCTGCTGCATAATCCAGCGAGTAACCGCGCTTCTGCATTTCGGGCACGAGGGCGTTCCCCAGCGCTGCCGCATCCGACACGGCGGACCCGGACACGCCTGCAAAGAACACGCTGGTCAGAATATTGACATGCCCCAACCCGCCTTTCAGGCGGCCTACCAGCGACATTGAAAAGTCGATCAGCGCGCGCGCCAGCCCGCCACGGTTCATGAGGTCGCCTGCCAGAATGAACAGGGGCATTGCCAGAAAGGCGAACACATCGAGTTGGCTGAAAAGGCGCTGCGGCAAGACGGCCATGAATCGCGCATTGTCCGACACGATAAAGGTCAGGACCGCGGCTGCGCCGACCGCATATGCGATCCCGACTCCCGACAGGATAGCCAGAAACAAAAAACCTAAGACTACTCCAGCGGGCATCTTGTTTTCTCATACGATTCCGATGCGTCATGCTTGCAGGAAGCTCGCTAAAAGAAAACAGAAAGAAATTGCAGTATGTATAGAAACTTTCTATGGAATTTTAATGGATCGTCGCGCCATCACCCTGCATCGGCTGCAAGCCTTCTGCGCTGTCTATGAACGCGGCTCGTTCAGTGCGGCTGCGCGCGTTCTCGCAGTGTCGCAACCCACGATCAGCAAGCATCTGCGCGATCTGGAAGCCGCGCTGAAACTGTCGCTCTTTGTGCTCGAAGGCGGGCGCGTGTCGCCCACAGCCGAGGCCGACTGGCTGTATTCCGAAAGCCGGTTTCTGAGCGAGGGCCTGCAGTCGCTTGCAGGTCGCGTGTCCGGCTTCAGATCCGGGGCCGAACAGCGCCTGTCTGCAGCCTGTATCGGTTTGCTGATGCACCGGCACATCCCGCAAGCGCTTGCGGATCTGCGCGCCGAGATGCCGGGCATGGAACTGGGTGTCAGCGTGCGCCCCGCGCTGGAACAGCTTGCCGCATTGCGATCTGGTCAGATTGATGTCGGGTTTTGCGGCGGGCTGGTCGAAGGGCCTGACCTGCACCGTCGCACCATTGGTCAGGGGTATCTGGTCTTGCTTGTTCCCGTGAGGCATGCGCTGGCCGCGCGAGAGGCCATAGACCCGGCCGAATTGCCGGAACTGCCCGACCTGATCTGCACACCACTGGACCGACCCATAGGGCGCTTGCTGGTGCCCTTTCTGCAAAACGCAATGTCCAGCGCCGCGCAGATTACCTGCTATTCGCTGGAAGGGATGGCACCTCTGGTCAGGCAACTGGGAATGGTCGGCGTGGTCGATAACTTTACTGCGACGTCCCTGCGCGGCAGTGCGCTGCGCGCAGTGCCGCTGGACCCAAGGATCAGTTTTGACATCCATGCCTTCACGTCCCGCCCGTTGGCGCGGCTCCGTCCGGCCTTGATGCTGACCGAGGCGATGGAAGCCAGCCTTGCGCAGGGATAAGCAGAACACGGCAGCGCCTGCCCTCGTGCTGTACATGACGCAAAATGGCATTGCCCGCCAACATGTGGTAAGCGGTATATCGGGGCAGATCGTCGCGGTTCCAAGCTGTCCGCAGCCCGCGAGGCCAGAGTGCGGAACTGGCTGATTTCGGGCGGCACGCCCGCGCGATGAGACCCTGCGCACGGGGGGCTGAACCGGTATCGCACGCCCAAGCCCCCTCGATTTCGTGCTTGTCTCGGCGCGGTTGTGCTGCCTAACTGAGCGCAACGCATCGTCAGGGGGCAGCGACGCATGACCGGCAAAAGCAAGCGCATCTGGGGATGGTGGATGTTCGACTGGGCCAACCAGCCCTACAGCATCTTGTTGCTGACGTTTATCTTCGCCCCCTATTTCACGTCTTTCGTGGCCCCGGACCCGGTCAGCGGGCAGGCCATGTGGGGCTGGATGCTGGCGATTTCGGGGCTGCTGACCGCCTTTTTCGCGCCGATCCTTGGCTCCATCGCGGATAGTTCCGGAAACAAGCGCGTCTGGATCCTGTTCTGGTCGCTGCTGTATGTGCTGGGCGCCTCTGCGCTGTGGTTGGCCGTGCCTGGGGCGGACCAGACGCGGATCTTGCTGATCCTTGTGGCCTTTGCTGTCGGCATGGTCGGGTTGGAATATGGCATCGTGTTCACCAATGCGATCCTGCCGACCTTGGGCAGCCGCGCGGAATGGGGCAAGATTTCCGGCACGGGCTGGGCGCTGGGCTATATCGGCGGGTTGGTGTCGCTGATCTTCATGCTGCTGTTCCTTGCCGAAAATGACCAGGGTGTGACGCTTCTGGGCATGGCACCGCTTCTGGGCCTCGACCCCGAAGCGCGCGAAGGCACGCGCGCCGTCGGCCCGTTTTCGGCACTCTGGTATATTGTCTTCGTGATCCCGTTCTTCCTGTGGGTAAAAGAGCCGCCGACCCCGCACAAGGGGCCCGGCGCGATCAGGCGCGGATTGCAGGAATTGCGCGAGACCCTGCGCGCCCTGCCTGCACGCCGTAGCCTGTTTGCCTATCTGGGGTCATCCATGATCTATCGCGACGGGCTGAACGGGATCTATGCCTTTGGCGGGATCTATGCGGCTGGCGTGCTTGGCTGGTCGATCATACAGATCGGGGTGTTCGGGATTCTGGCCGCAGCCGTGGGGGCCGTGGCCTGCTGGATCGGGGGCAAGCTGGATTCGCGCCTTGGCCCCAAGCCGGTGATCGTGGGTGCGATCCTGCTGCTGATCGTGGTCTGCACGATTATCGTGGGAACGGATCGCACGATGGTTGTCTTTGTCCCCGTGCCCGCTGGCTCCAGCCTGCCGGATGTGGTGTTCTATATCTGCGGTGCACTGATCGGTGCAGGGGGTGGCAGCCTGCAGGCGTCGTCACGCACGATGATGGTTCGGCAGGCCGACCCGGAACGCATGACCGAAGGGTTTGGCCTCTATGCGCTGTCGGGCAAGGTGCTGTCCTTTGTGGCACCCGGCCTGATTGCCCTTGCCACAACAATCACAGGCAGCCAGCGTCTGGGGGTGACCCCATTGATTGGGCTTTTCGTGTTAGGGTTGATCCTGCTACTGTGGGTGAAAGCCGAAGGTGAGCCGGAGTTTGCATGCGTATCCCAACCCTCGCCCTGATCCTGTCATTGCTGGCCCTGCCGGGCCAAGCGCAATCGCTGGCCAATCAGCTATTCGGCGCAAGGCCCATGCCCTCGCTGCAAGCGCCCGAGGCGATAGGCAGCTACGCCAATGGCTGCGCCGCCGGGCTGGTGCGTCTGCCGGAAACCGGGCCTACATGGCAGGCCATGCGCCTGTCGCGCAACCGCAACTGGGGCCACCCTGACGCCATCGCCTATGTGCAGGACTTGTCGCGCAAGGCCACGCAGATCGGCTGGAACGGGCTTTACATCGGCGATATCAGCCAGCCGCGCGGCGGGCCGATGACCTCGGGCCATGCCAGCCACCAGATCGGGCTGGATATCGACATCTGGATGCTGCCGCCGCGCCGCCTGAACCTCAGCCGCGCCGAGCGTGAAAGCCTGAGTTCGATCTCGGTGCGCAGCGAGGATCAGCGCAGCGTCAATAGCAACTGGTCCGGCCAGCATCATGAATTGTTGAAACAGGCGGCGTTGGATCCGCGAGTGGACCGAATTTTCGTGGCCGCTGCCGTCAAGATAGAGATGTGCCGCACTGCCAGCCGTTCTGACACGCCATGGCTGCAGAAAATACGCCCCGCCGTCGGGCATAACTATCATTTCCATGTCCGGTTGAAATGCCCGCGCGGCAATGGTCACTGTGTCACACAGACTCCGACGGTCGGCGAGCTGTCAAATGGCGGCAACGGGTGCGATGATACGCTGCAATGGTGGGTTACCGATTTTCTGAACCCGCCCCGGCGCGAACGCACTGAGCCGGCCCCCCCCCGTCGCCGTCACCCGCGCGAATTCACGATGGCGGATCTGCCCGCGCAATGTCAGCAGGTTCTGGCCTCGCAATAATGTGCGCTGCCGGAATCGCTTGAGTTATGTGCTGCGCTGCCGCAACATGATTGTCATGCGCCTGTCACCAGAACAGGGCAATAACGGCACTGCTGCGCATTGCCTCTACCATCGAACGGGGAGATGGACATTATGACCAAGACAGATTTCACTCATTTCACGGGGCTGAGCCGCCGGGGCTTTCTGACCCTTGCGGGTGCCAGTCTGGCACTGACGGGTGCGGGCAAGTTCAGCATCACGACTGCACAGGCGGGAACGGGCTTCAAGCTGACTGTGCTGCATATCAACGACATGCATTCGCGCGTTGATGAAATCAGCCGTTTCAACACCAACTGTTCGCCATCGGATGCCGAAGAGTCCAACTGCTTTGGCGGGGCGGCCCGTCTGGCGACCGCGATCCGCGAACGCCGCGCCGCCTTGGAAGAGGCCGGAATCCCCAGTGTCACGCTGGATGCGGGCGACCAGTCGCAAGGCACGCTGTATTACACGACCTATGGCGGGCGCGCCGAGGTCCAGATGATGAATGCCATCGGCTTTGACGCGATGACACTGGGCAACCACGAATTCAACCGCGGCCCCGAGAGCCTTGCGCGCATGATTGACGAGGCTGATTTCCCCATCGTTTCGGGCAATGTCAAGGTGACCGAGGGGGCGGCGCTCGATGGGCGCATTGCCGATCATTTGATTATCGAACGCGAAGGCGCGCGTATCGGGATTCTGGGTGTCACCACACCGGATACCGTGTTCCTGTCGTCGCCGGGTGATGATGTCAGCTTTCAGGACGATATCGAGCACCTGACCGAAGCTGTCGCAGCGCTAAAGGCGCAGGATGTGCACAAGATCCTTGTGCTCAGCCATGTGGGCTATGTGCGCGACCTGCAAATCGCAGCGGCGGTCGATGGTATTTCGGCCATCATCGGCGGACACAGCCATACACTGATGTCAAACAGTGTGGACGGTGCCGTGGAATACGCGGCACTTGTCGAAAGCCCGTCGGGCCGTGCCGTGCCGATCATGCAGGCTTTTGCGTTTTCGCGCTTTCTGGGCGAGGTCGAACTGGAATTTGGCGATGATGGTGCTGTGATCGCGGCCAATGGCGACACAGTGTTGCTGGATGCGAGCTTCGAGCCTGCCGCCGATATCGAGGCGCTGATCGAACCCCTGCGCGCCCCGATCGAGGAGATGACACGCCGCCCGGTGGCCGAACTTGCCGCCGATATCGACGGCAGCCGCGAAACCTGCCGCGCGCAGGAATGCGAGATGGGCAATACTGTGGCCGATGCCATGGTCGCCGAAGTTGCCCATCAGGGCATTCGGATTGCGCTTGCCAATGGCGGGGGCTTGCGGGCGTCCATGGGGGCCGGGACCGCATCGCTGGGCGATGTGCTGACTGTGCTGCCGTTCCAGAACACGCTCTACACGCTGGAAGTGACCGGTGAGACACTGGTTGCGGCGCTGGAACACGGTGTGAACGGTGTCGAAGAAGGGGCGGGGCGATTTCCGCAGGTGGCGGGCGTGCGGTTCAAGCTGGACCTGCGCGTCGCCCCGAACGAAGGCCGCGTGTCCGAGGTCGAGGTGATGGGCGAAGACGGCTGGGCACCGATTGACATGGGCGCCACCTATGGTCTGGTTACCAACAACTTCATGGCAGGCGGTGGCGACGGCTACGCCATGCTGCGCGAAGGCGGCATGAACGGCTATGACACGGCGATTGATCTGGCCGAAGTGCTGGCGCGTTTCCTGTCCGACAACGAACCCTTCGCGCCGGTGATCGACGGACGCATTCTGCAATAATCAATCAAGCTGGCCCCGGACGTTGTCCGGGGTCCGCCCCGGTGGAAACCGGAATCCCTTGCCAGCGGGTCGGAATTTGGCTAGGGGACGCGGGTCTTCGTGACACAAGTCTCCGCAACCTTGCCAAAACGGAAAACAGTTCATGACCCGCACTTACCTGCCCGGCATCATTGCCATGGCTGCGATTGTCGTCGCCTCGAACATCCTTGTTCAATTCCTGTTCGGAAACTGGCTCACCTGGGGGGCCTTCACCTATCCGCTGGCATTTCTTGTCAATGACGTGATGAACCGCGTCTATGGCCCGCAGGCCGCGCGCCGCGTGGTCTGGGTGGGTTTCGCCGTGGGGGTTGCCTGTTCGCTGATCGGCACCCAGATCATCGGTGAATATGGGCCATTGGTCACGCTACGCATCGCGCTGGGGTCGGGCATCGCGTTCCTGACCGCGCAACTGGTCGATGTGGCCATTTTTGACCGCCTGCGCGAGGACAAGCACGGCGGCGCATGGTGGCGCGCGCCTCTCGCTTCGACCCTTGTTGGCTCGACACTCGACACTGCCTTGTTTTTCAGCATCGCCTTTTCGGCCACGCTTTCTTTCATCGAACCCGCCAATGATGTGTCATGGGCCGGGGAAATCCTGCCGATGCTGGGTTTCGGGCCGCAAATGCCGCTTTGGGTCAGTCTGGCGGTGGCTGATTGGGGCGTGAAATTGTCGCTCGCACTGTTGGCGCTAGTGCCTTTCCGCCTCATCGTCATGAAATTAACGCAACCTGTCGCATAAAATATTTTGACAAACACAAAATATGTGCCACCATCCCCTTAACAGCAACCCAATGAAAGGAGGTGGTCCAGTGTCTAGAGTGATGTTGGAGAGAGGTGTCAAAACAGTCATGGGGGCAAAAACCTGACGGCAACCCCGATGGGGACCCCCTGTGATTGGGCCGATGTCCTAATTGGCTCCATCTCCTAAAGCTCGCTTAGGGCCGCCGATTTTTCAGGCGGCCCTTTCGATTCAGGGACTGTTACCGGCCATGCGTATCAACGATCATATCACCTTGCAGGAATGGGAACTGTCAGAAAGCTTCACGCGGGCTTCGGGGCCGGGGGGGCAGAATGTCAACAAGGTCTCAACTGCGGTTGAATTGCGCTTTGAGGCAGAGCGTAGCCCGCATCTGCCCGCGCCGGTCAAGACGCGGTTGCGCCGCCTCGCGGGCCGCCGCTGGACACAGGACGGCGCGCTTGTCCTGCGGGTGGAGGATACGCGCAGTCAGGCACGGAATCGTGAGATTGCACGCAGCAGGCTTGCCGATCTGATCCGCAACGCATGCGAGCGGCCAAAACCGCGCATCGCCACGCGTCCGACATTGGCAAGCAAGCGACGACGCCTTGAAAACAAGGCGCAGCGCGCCGAAGTAAAGGCGAACAGAGCCGCCCCGCGACAGGAATAGTGACGAATGTCACAGAACTGCAATCCAGGCAGGGTAGGATCGGTGAAAAGGACGTGAGCAGTTTGAATATTGGGACATTCCCCGACGGGATGCTACGCAACGTGTTGGAATTTGTGCGCCCGTCTTTCGTACAGACGGCGGCGCTTTGCCTTCGTGACGGGACGGAGGGGTGCGAGGTATTGCTCATCCGGACCCTGCAACGCCGTCACTGGATCATCCCCAAGGGCTGGCCGATGCAGAACCGCACCCTCGCCGAAGCGGCCGCCTGCGAAGCGTGGGAAGAAGCGGGTGTGCGCGGGCATGTCAGCCCGGAGCCCATTGGTGCCTTTACCTATACCAAGGTCAAGAAAAGCGGTCTTCCGGTGCAATGCCGCCCTCTTGTGTTCAAACTGAAGGTCACCGAAGAGCATGATACATATCCCGAAGCCGGAAAGCGCACGCGCAAATGGGTGACCCCTTCGGTGGCGGCAGAAATGGTGCACAATCCGGACCTTGCCACATTACTGCGCAGTTTGTGACAAAACCGCGACAATTCAGCCGCCCTGCCATGTTGCGAGAGATCATTGTTGTCTCGAAAGTGCTTTGCTACTAGCGCCGTGTCATAAAGCCGTCATGGGGGACATTGGCACGTGTCGGATGAAGTCGAGAAGTCCTGGAAAACACTGAACAAGGACCTGGAGCGTATCTCGGCGCTTGAGCAGGCCATGTCCTATACGTCGCGCCCGCTGGTCGGCCCCGGCATTGCGCTGGCTTTCATGGCCCTGACCGGGATAGTGACAGCGGTTCTGATCGGGTTCGACCCGCTAGGCCTGATCGTTGTCGCCGCCGCCATCATCGGGGCGTATATGGCGCTGAATATCGGGGCCAATGATGTTGCCAACAATATGGGCCCCGCCGTGGGCGCGCGTGCGCTGACCATCGGCACGGCGCTGATCATCGCGGCGATTTGTGAAACCGCAGGTGCGCTGATCGCGGGGGGCGATGTGGTTGGCACTGTCTCGCGCGGGATCATCGCGCCCGAATCCGTGGCCGAGACACAGGTGTTTATCTGGGCGATGATGGCCGCCCTGCTGGCGGGTGCGCTATGGGTCAATCTGGCCACATGGATCGGCGCGCCAGTCTCGACCACCCATTCGATCGTAGGCGGCGTCATGGGGGCGGGTATCGCGGCGGCGGGCTTTACGGCGGTCAACTGGGTCATGATGGGCCGGATCGCGGCAAGCTGGGTGATTTCGCCTGTGCTGGGTGGGATTTTTGCCGCGATCTTTCTGGCCATCATCAAATCACGCATCATCTACCGCCCCGACATGATCGGAGCAGCGCGCTACTGGGTGCCGATCCTGATCGGGATCATGGGCGGCTGTTTCACCACCTATCTGGCCCTCAAGGGGCTGGACAAGATCTACAAGATCAGTTTCGGCAACGCCGTCTTGATGGGCGTTGTCATGGGGGGGGTGCTGACCTTCGTCATGCGCCCTGTCATCCGTCGCCAGAGCGAAGGGATGGAGAACCGCAAGAAGTCGCTCAAGCTGTTGTTCAACATCCCGCTGATCTTTTCGGCGGCGCTGCTGTCCTTTGCCCACGGGGCGAATGATGTGGCCAATGCGATTGGTCCGGTCGCTGCAATCGTGCATGCCGTTCAGGATGGTGGCACGTCGGATGTGGTGGGCATACCGCTATGGGTCATGCTGATCGGTGGTGTCGGCCTGTCAGTGGGCTTGCTGTTGTTTGGGCCAAAGATGATCAGGATTGTGGGGGGTGAGATCACGCGCCTGAATGCGATGCGCGCCTATTGTGTGGCGCTCGCGGCGGCGATCACGGTTATCTTTGCGTCCTGGCTGGGCCTGCCGGTCAGTTCCACCCATATCGCGATTGGCGCGATCTTCGGTGTCGGGTTCTTTCGCGAATGGTATCACGAGCGGGTCCTCAAGGAAAACCGCACCGATACGACCAGCCCGCCCGAAGTGCGCAAGCGCAAGAAGGTCGTGCGGCGCGGACATTTCGTGACCATTCTGGCGGCATGGGTCATCACGGTGCCGTCAGCGGCGCTGTTGTCGGCTGGGCTGTTCTATCTGATGAACCTGATCGCGATCTGAGTCTGTTCGGTCCGACACGTCAAAGAGACTGCGCGCGGGAAATGACTTCCCGCGCGCCATCTGTCTTTGGTCCTGAACGTCACTCGGCGGGTATGGAATCCGCTTCGTAGCTGATCGGCACGGGCAGGTGAATCAGCATTTCCTTGGGGCAGACCTGCATGAAATGCACACGCTCGCTGTCCCAGTTGCGCAGGATTTCCTGCGCGCGCTGGGATTCGGTTTCGCGTGCATGCATCTCGATCAGGCCCTTCAGTTCGGCCTCCCAGTGATCGATGGTCACAGGGCAGGTCACGAGCGATTCCATGTTGATCAGCGGTGCCGCCAGCCCCTCGGGGTCATACAGATAGGCCATCCCCCCGGTCATGCCCGCGCCGAAATTGGCACCGATACTGCCTAGGATGACGGCAACGCCCCCGGTCATGTATTCGCACCCGTTGGAACCGCAGCCCTCGATCACCACTTTCGCACCCGAGTTGCGCACGGCAAACCGTTCCCCTGCGCGGCCAGCGGCCAGCAAATGGCCATCGGTTGCACCATAAAGGACCGTGTTGCCGATGATGGTATTCTCATGCGCGACCAGCGGCGAAGACATGCGCGGGCGCACCACGATCATGCCACCGGACAGCCCCTTGCCGACATAGTCATTCGCGTCGCCATAGACTTCGATCTTCAGTCCCGGCGCGGCAAAAGCCCCCAGCGACTGGCCCGCGCTGCCTGCGAGCTTGACCGTCAGGTGATCGGGTTGCAGATCATTGCGCATGCCGAACCGCTTGACGATATGGCTGGACGCGCGCGTTCCCACGGTCCGATGCGTGTTTTCGACAGCATAGGAGAGTTGCATCTTCTCGCCATCCTCGAAAAAGCGCGCTGCATCGCGGATGATTTCCGCATCCAGCGTGTCGGGCACAGCGTTGCGCGGCTTGTCGCGGTCATAGCGGATGCTGGCTGCACCATCGACTGTCAGCAGCAGAGGGTTGAGGTCCAGATCATCCAGATGCGCGGCACCCCGGCTGACCTGCGCCAGCAGATCCGCGCGGCCGATGACTTCATCCAGCGAGCGCGCGCCGATGGAGGCGAGGATTTCACGCACTTCCTGCGCATAGAAGGTGATCAGGTTCACCACCTTGTCGGCATTGCCGGTAAACTTGGCGCGCAGCGCCTCATCCTGCGTGCAGACCCCGACGGGGCAGGTGTTCGACTGGCATTGCCGCACCATGATGCAACCCATCGCGATCAGTGCTGCCGTTCCGATGCCGTATTCCTCGGCCCCCAGCATGGCTGCCATGACGATGTCACGCCCAGTGCGCAGGCCGCCATCGGTGCGCAGCGTGATCCGCTCGCGCAGTTTGTTCATGGCCAGCACCTGATGCGCCTCGGACAGGCCCATCTCCCATGGCAGGCCCGCATATTTGATCGAGGTGGCAGGGCTGGCACCTGTGCCGCCATTATGGCCCGAAATCAGTATGACATCGGCCTTGGCCTTGGCCACGCCTGCGGCAATCGTGCCGACACCCGACTGCGCCACCAGCTTGACGCAGACCTTTACGCGCGGGTTGATCTGTTTCAGGTCATAGATCAGTTGGGCCAGATCCTCGATCGAATAGATGTCGTGATGCGGCGGTGGTGAAATCAGCGTCACGCCCGGCGTCGAATGGCGCAGCCGCGCGATCAGTTTCGTGACCTTCATGCCCGGAAGCTGGCCGCCTTCGCCCGGTTTCGCGCCCTGAGCGACCTTGATTTCCAGTTCTTCGCAGGCGTTCAGATATTCCGCCGTCACCCCGAACCGCCCCGAGGCAACCTGCTTGATCTTTGCACACGGGTTGTCGCCATTGGCCAGCGGATGGGCATGGGCCGGGTCTTCGCCGCCTTCGCCCGAATCCGATTTGGCACCGATCCGGTTCATGGCGATATTCAGCGTCATATGCGCCTCTGGCGACAGCGCACCAAGGCTCATGCCGGGTGTCACGAACCGCTTGCGGATCGCTGTGATCGATTCCACCTCTTCGATGGCGATTGCCTTGCCCAGCGGCTTGATGTCCAGCAGGTCGCGCAGATGGATTGGCGGATTGGCCTGCATTGCGGCCGAATACTGTTTCCACATGGCATAGCTGGACGTGTTGCACGCCTGTTGCAGCATATGCATGGTGGTCGCTTCCCATGCGTGCTTCTCGCCCGAGCGCCGCGCCTTGTAGAATCCGCCAATGGGCAGCACATCCTGCCCCTGCCGCCAGCCTTTTTCGTGCACTTCTTCCAGTTTCATCTGGATGCCGTGCAGACCGATGCCGGAAATACGGCTTTGCATGCCGGGAAAATACTCTGCCACCAGCGCGCGGCTCAGGCCCACGGCCTCGAAATTCAGGCCGCCGCGATAGGATGACAGGACCGAAATACCCATCTTGGACATGATCTTCAGCAGGCCCAGATTGATCGCGTCACGGTAGCGTCGCATCGCGTTGATCAGGCTGCCGTCGATCAGACCGCGATCAATGCGGTCGGCAATGGTTTCCTGCGCCAGATAGGCGTTGACGGTGGTCGCCCCGCAACCGATCAGCACGGCAAAGTAATGCGGGTCGATACATTCCGCCGAACGCACATTCAGCGAACAGAAGGTCCGCAAGCCCTTGCGCGTCAGCCAGCTATGCACGGCGCTGGTGGCAAGGATCATGGGCATCGCGATCTTGTTCGCGTCCTGATGCTCATCGGTCAGCACCAGATGCCCGGCGCCCGAACGCACGGCATCCTCGGCTTCGGCGCGGATACGCTCTAAGCCGTCGCGCAAGGCATCCTCGCCTGCGCCCACCGGAAAGGTGCAATCGATAAAGGCCACCTGATCGCCGAATTCGCGCACCATGGCGTCGAACTCGCCATTGGCCACAAAGGGGCTTTCCAGGACCAGAATTTCGGTCTGGCTGCTGTCTTCGTCCAGCACGTTCTTCAGGTTGCCAAAGCGCGTGTTCAGGCTCATCACCCGGTACTCGCGCAAGCTGTCGATGGCCGGGTTCGTCACCTGAGAGAAATTCTGGCGGAAGAAATGCGACAACGGGCGGTAGATCTTGGACAGTACGGCCGAAGGCGTGTCATCGCCCATAGACGCGATCATTTCCTTGCCATCCTCGGCCATGGGGGCCAGGACCTGCTCGATTTCTTCAATCGTATAGCCAGCGGCCACCTGAAGGCGGCGCAGTTCTGCGGGTGCCATCGCGCGCTCTTCGGGGACATCACGCAGCTTTTCGTTCAGATCGACGATCTTGTCGTTCCAGTCGCCAAAGGGCTGCGATGCTGCCAGCCGGTCCTTTATTTCGGTATCGTGATAGAGCTTGCCTTCGGCCATATCGACCGCGATCATCTGCCCTGGCCCAAGTGCGCCTTTTTCGCGGACGCTCAGTTCGTCCACCACAACCATGCCCGCCTCGGACCCGGCAATCAGCAGCCCGTCGCCCGTCACGACATAGCGCATCGGGCGCAGACCGTTGCGGTCAAGCCCCGCACAAACCCAGCGTCCATCGGTCATGGCAAGGGCTGCGGGTCCGTCCCACGGCTCCATCACCGAGTTGCAGTAGGAATACATGTCGCGCCACGCCTGCGGCATCTCGACCGCTTGCTTGGACCACGCTTCAGGAACCAGCATGGTCTTGGCCATGGGCGCATTGCGGCCCGCGCGCACCAGCACCTCGAACACTGCATCCAGCGCGGCCGAGTCGGAGGCCCCCGAGGCGACGATAGGCTTGATATCCTCGGCCATTTCGCCGAATGCGCCCGACGCCATGCGGATTTCATGGCTTTTCAGCCAGTTGAGGTTGCCCTTCAGTGTGTTGATTTCGCCATTATGCGCCAGCATGCGAAACGGCTGTGCCAGCCACCATTGCGGAAAGGTGTTGGTCGAATACCGCTGGTGATAGATCGCAAAGGCGCTCTCGAACCGCTCATCCTTCAGGTCAGGGTAGAATTCGGCCACCTGCTCGGCCAGCATCATGCCCTTGTAGATGATGCTGCGGCACGACAAAGAGCAGATGTAAAAACCCGCGATCCCGGCGGCAGTGATCGCCTTCTCGATCCGGCGGCGGATGACATACAACTCCCGCTCGAATGTTTCTTCATCCGTGCCCTTGGAATTGCGGATCAGGATTTGTTCGATCTCGGGGCGGGTCGCATTGGCCTTTTCACCCAGAACCTCGACATTCACCGGCACATGGCGCCAGCCGTAAATGGCATAGCCCATGCGCAGGACTTCGGTTTCGACAATCGTGCGCGACCGTTCCTGTGCGGCGAAATCTGTGCGTGGCAGGAACACCTGCCCAACGGCCATGAACTGGTCCATCTGCGGCTCATGGCCTGTGCGGCGGATCTTGTCGTAAAAGAACTGGACAGGGATCTGCACATGAATCCCCGCGCCATCCCCGGTCTTGCCGTCGGCATCGACAGCGCCCCGGTGCCAGATCGCTTTCAGCGCATCAATCCCGTTCTGCACCACCTGCCGCGAGGGCGTGCCGTTCAGCGCAACCACCAGCCCCACGCCACAGGACGAATGCTCGTCCTCGGCCTTGTAAAGCCCATGTTCGGCCATGTAGGCGCGGTTTGCTTCCTCGCG
>SKRW01000151.1 GCA_007118295.1 Paracoccaceae bacterium
GCCCGTTCCGGGCGCTTGCTTGCCGCTTGCGCATGCGGGGCGGTGCCCGGGGGCTCTGTCCCCTGTGGCCCCTTGTAGCCGGCGGGTGTGCGGTCTAGGTTTCAGCTACCCAAATCGTGTCAGGACCGTCATGCCCATCCGCAACCGTTTCGCCCAATTGCAACCGGAGCTTGCCGCGTTGCGGCAGGATCTGCACGCGCATCCCGAATTGCGCTTCGAGTGTCACCGCACGGCGGCGATCGTGGCTGACAGGCTGCGCGCCTTTGGCTGCGACGAGGTGGTCGAAGGAATTGGCGTCACGGGGGTTGTGGGGCTGATTCACGGGCGCGGCCATGGTTCGGGGCGTGGCTCGGGGCGTGTCGTGGGGCTGCGGGCCGATATGGACGCCCTGCCGATCCATGAGGCGACAGGCAAGCCCTATGCCTCGATCCACCATGGCAAGATGCATGCCTGTGGCCATGATGGTCACACGACCATGCTGCTGGGTGCGGCGCAGTATCTTGCCGAGACCCGCAATTTCAATGGCTCTGTCGCGGTCATCTTTCAGCCTGCCGAAGAGGGTGGTGCCGGGGCCAAGGTGATGTGTGATGCCGGGTTGATGGAGCGTTTCGGCATTACCGAGGTATACGGCATGCACAACCGCCCCGGCCATCCGCTGGGCGAATTCAATATTCGCGCAGGTGCCTTTTACGCGGCCTGTGACGAATTCCGCATCACGGTCGAGGGCAAGGGTGGGCATGGCGCCATGCCACACAAGGCCGTGGACCCGGTGGTCGCGGCAAGTGCCCTGATCCTCGCGTTGCAGACCATCGCCAGCCGCAATGCTGATCCGACCCAGAATATCGTGCTGTCGGTCTGTGGCGTGCGCAGCGAGACCGAGGCCCATAACGTGATCCCGCAACGGGTCGAGTTGCGGGGCACGATCCGCACACATGAACAGGGTTTGCGCGCGCTTGCCGCAGAGCGTCTGCATGCTGTGTGCGGAGGCATCGCTGCGGCGCATGGCACAAGCGCCGAGGTGGAGTTTGTCGAGGGTTACCCGGTCATGGTCAACCACCCCGCCGAAACCGAAGTCGCCCGCAAGGTGGCGCTGGATGTCTCGGGCCAGTGCGCTGATGCTGGCTACAACATGGGCGGCGAGGATTTTTCCTACATGCTCGAAGAGCGACCGGGGGCCTATATCGTGCTGGGCGCAGGCGAGGGGGCGGGGCTGCACCACCCGGAATATGATTTCAATGACGAGATCATCCCCTTTGGCTGCAGTTGGTATGTTGGCATAGCCGAGACGCGTCTTGGTCAGTGACCGCGCCTGCGACCTGCTGCGGATGGTGCCGTCAGATTGCCCCGCGCACGCCGTGATCCTGGCTGGAACGGAACACGCAACAGATGCCGCCGTGCCGCTGCCCTGCCTGACACCCTGATCACTCTGGCGGCCATCTGGCCGGACGCCGCGCGAAGCGCGGCGCCCCCGCACAGGATGTATGTGCGATATATCAAGCTATTGCATGACGAAGCTCGATAAGGTGCATTCAGGCTTGACTCCTGTCCAAGGCCACGGTCCACTTGGCACATGGGACGCTTGGTGCGGAACAACGTCTGCGCCGCGCGCCCGAAAGGCTGCCACGAATGAGCAGCGCATGAAACACGGAGGATATCATGAACAAGCAACTCGCAACCGGGCTTCTGGCGCTTGGTACGATGATGGGATCGGGCGCAATGGCGCAAGACACCTTCATCTCGATCGGGACCGGCGGCGTCACAGGCGTCTACTACCCGGCGGGTGGGGCCATCTGCCGTCTGGTCAATCGCGACCGCGCCGAACACGGCATCCGCTGTGGTGTCGAATCAACCGGCGGCTCGATCTTCAACATCAACGCGATCCGCTCGGGTGAGCTGGAATTCGGTGTGGCGCAGTCCGACTGGCAGTTTCACGCCTTCAACGGCACCTCGCAATTCGAGGAATCGGGCGCATTCGAGGGGCTGCGCGCAGTCTTCTCGCTGCATCCTGAACCCTTCACGGTTGTGGCCCGTGCAGATAGCGGCATCACGAGTTTCGACGATCTGGCAGGCAAGCGCGTGAATATCGGCAATCCCGGTTCGGGCCAGCGCGGCACCATGGATGTGGTGATGGAGGTGATGGGCTGGACCACCGACACATTCGCGCAGGCGACCGAACTGCCGCCTGCCGAGCAGTCGCTGGCACTGTGCGACAATAATGTCGATGCCATCGTCTACACTGTCGGCCACCCGTCGGGCGCCATTCAGGAAGCGACCACGGCCTGCGACACAGTGCTGGTCAATGTCGATAATGACGCGATCCGCGCGCTGGTCGAAGAGCGCGACTATTACCGCATGGCCACCATTCCGGGTGGCATGTATCGCGGCACCGATTCCGACGTCACCACCTTTGGTGTCGGCGCAACCTTCGTCAGCTCGGACGCTGTCAGCGAAGAAGTCGTGTACCAGGTGACCCGCGCGATTTTCGAGAATCTGGACCAGTTCACCGCGCTGCATCCCGCACTGGCCAATCTTGATCCGGCGGAAATGGTCGGCGATGGCCTGTCCGCACCGCTGCACCCCGGTGCCGAGCGGTATTTCACCGAAGCCGGCATGATGGACTGATCTTGCTCTGACTTGATCTCGCACGGCGCGGCAATCCGCGCCGTGCACCCTTTGCAAGGTGCCAGCCTTGCGCAGCAGCAAACATCGAACGATGGGGGATAGCGCATGTCGGTCGCGCAAAAGCCGGAAGGCCGCCAGTTCAGCGACGATGATATTCAGGATCTTGTCGCCAGCACCGATTCCGGCGGACGAAATCCCGACAACCGTTATGTGGCCTTTCTGATCGCGCTTGTGGCCTTCCTGTGGTCCGCCTTTCAGATCTGGATTGCGGATCTGCAATTCCAGTGGGCGCAGCACATCCCCTATGTCCGCGTCATCGGCTCTGACATGACGCGCCCCATGCACCTGACATTCGCGCTGTTTCTGGCCTTTCTTGCCTATCCGGCCTTCAAGGGCTCGCCGCGCCGCTACATCCCCTGGTATGACTGGGGTCTTGCCGTGCTGGCCGCGGGCTGCGCCTTCTACGTGTTCTGGTTTTCGCGCGAGTTATCCTCGACGGCGCGTTCGGGCCTGCCCACGCAACAGCAGATCATCGTTGGCACTGTCGGCCTTGTCTTGTTGCTCGAGGCGTCGCGCCGCGCGCTTGGCCCTGCGCTGACCATCGTCGGCGGTATCTTTCTGGCCTACAGCTATTTCGGACAGGGCTGGCTGATCCCCGATCTGATCGCGCATGAGGGGCGCAGTTTCAACGGCATCATCAACACGCAATGGCTGTCCACCGAAGGGGTGTTCGGCATCCCGCTTGGCGTGTCCACCGCCTTTGTGTTCCTGTTCGTGCTGTTCGGCGCGCTTCTGGACAAGGCAGGTGCTGGCAACTACTTCATAAAACTGGCTTTTGCTGGGCTGGGGCACCTACGGGGCGGACCTGCCAAGGCGGCTGTTGTCGGCTCTGCCGCGACCGGGCTGATCTCTGGCTCTTCCATCGCGAATGTGGTCACCACCGGTACCTTTACCATTCCCCTGATGAAACGCGTGGGCTTCACCTCTGAAAAGGCCGGTGCGGTCGAGGTGTCGTCCTCGGTCAATGGCCAGATCATGCCGCCGGTGATGGGGGCTGCGGCCTTTCTGATGGTCGAGTTTGTCGGCATTTCCTATCTGGAGGTGATCAAGCACGCCTTCATTCCGGCGATCATCTCCTATATCGCGCTGGTATATATCGTGCATCTGGAGGCGCTCAAGAACGGTATTCCGGCACTCGGCAAGGGGGCAAGCCTGCTGACGATGCTGTGGAAGACCATGCTTGGTTTTGTCATCGCGGGCGCGGCCTTTTACGGTGTGATCGCGGCTGTGGGTATCCTGCGCGATGTGGCCCCGGCGATTTCGGGCATGGTGATCCTGCTTGCAGTGCTGGCGATCTATCTCGCCTGCCTCTGGGTGGCCTCGGGGCACCCGGAACTGGAACTGGATGACCCCAACGCCAAGGAACTCAAACTGCCGGTCATGCGCGAGGTCTTCCCGACCGGGCTGCACTACCTGCTCCCCATCATCGTGCTGGTCTGGTTCCTGATGGTCGAGCGCCAGTCGCCCGCGAAATCGGCCTATTTCGCTGTCATGACGATGCTGTTCATCATCCTGACCCAGCGCCCGGTCAAATCGCTGTTCCGGGGCGAAGGCAATCTGCTGGCCGAATTGCGCAAGGGTGTCAGCGATCTGGTCGATGGCATGATTGCAGGGGCGCGCAACATGATCGGCATCGCCGTTGCCACTGGTGCGGCGGGCGTGATCGTCGCCACTGTGACCCGCACGCCCATTGGCACCGAACTTGCCGCGCTGGTTGAACTGCTTGCGCTGGGCAACCTGTTCCTGATGCTGCTGTTGGTGGGGCTGTTCTCACTCGTGCTGGGGCTGGGACTGCCGACAACGGCCAATTATATCGTTGTGTCCTCGCTGATGGCGACAGTGGTGGTCAGTCTTGGCGCTCAGGAAGGGCTGATCGTGCCACTGATCGCGGCGCATCTGTTCGTGTTCTATTTCGGGCTGATGGCCGATGTGACACCACCCGTGGGGCTGGCCAGTTTCGCGGCCTCTGCCGTGTCGGGCGGCGATCCGATCAAGACCGGCTTTCAGGCGTTCTTCTACAGCCTGCGCACGCTCGCATTGCCGTTCCTGTTCATCTACAATCCGACACTTATCCTCTACGGGGTCGATCTGGGCACCACCGCGGGGATGCTACAGGCGACGTTCATCTTCATGATAGCCACCTTCGCGATGTTGCTCTTCGCAGCCGCCACGCAGGGTTATTTTCTGGCCCGGTCCAAACTGTACGAATCCGCCGCCCTGCTGCTGGTGGCGTTCACGCTGTTTGTGCCCAATTTCTGGCTGGACCGTGTCCAACCCGAATTCGAGCGCATGGACGGGCTTCAATTCGAAGAGGTGCTGACCAGCGCCTCCGAGGGCGAGCAGGTCCGGTTCGAAGTCCTCGGCCCGGATTTCAACACAGGCCAGCCGCGCAGCCTGACAGTGGTGCTCGATATTGACGATACACCACCCGCGCAGCGCGTGGCCGATACCGGGCTGTTTCTCATGCCCGATGGGGACCGCATGCTGCTGGATGAGCCGATGTTCGGCTCGCCGTTCCAGCGCACTCTGGGGGATTTCGACTTTTACGGGCAGGAACAGGTGGAACTGGTCGCGGTGCTGCGCCCCGCAGACCGTATGCCCGAACAACTGTTCTACATCCCAGCGCTCTTGCTGCTTCTGGGCGTGATCCTGCTGCAACGCCGTCGCCAGACTCAACCTGCTTTCTGACGGCTGATTTCATCTTTGCAGAAATATCCCGGGGGGAGGGACCGAAGGGACCGGGGGGCAGCGCCCCCCATACCCGGTCAGAATACCGCGTGCGCCCCCAGATCATGGGCAACCTCGCCCCGGATCATCCGGGTGTAATGATCGCGCAGGGTGTCCTCGCCGAATTCGGGGGTGGCATCCGCGTCATAGCGCCCGGAATCCGGGTCCCAGACCAGCATTGACTCGGTCGCGTAATACCGGCCCGTCCGCGCGAATTCGGCCTTGTCGGCCATGCGCGCATTCACCCGGCCCAGCAGCCCCAGCATGCCCACGATCCCGTCCATCAGCGCAACGGGCACATGCCGAAAGCGCGGGGGCTGGCCCAGTATCTCGAACAGCAACTCGCCCTGCGCGCGCGGGGTCAGTGCCGGTCCGGGGCCACCGATGGGCAGGATGCGGCCCTTGCGTTCGGGCGCGTCGATGCAGCCGACCAGATAGCGCGCAAGATCGCGGTCGCTGATGGGCTTGCAGGCGGTCAGCCTGCCATCCCCGAACAACAGGTAGGGCTTGCCCGCCTGCACCCGTGCCACCTGACCCGAGAGCGATTTGAAAAACGCCGTTGGCCGCACGATGGACCAGTCCAGCCCCGAGCCCTGCAAGGCCTGTTCAAAGGCCAGTTTCGCGCGCTGAAATTCCAGCAGCGGCTTTTGCACGCAGATCGCCGACAGCAGCACGAAGTGCCCGGCACCGGCTGCCTGTGCGGCCTGCATCACCACCAGATGCGCGTCGTGATCGACCGCCCAGGCATCGCGCGGCGCGCCTGTGCGCGACGCCATGCAGGACAGCACGGCGCGCAGGGGGGCAATCGAAGCGATGCTGCGCTGCACGGCTTCGGGATCGCCCAGATCCGCAACCACATTCTCAGCCCCATCAGGCAGAGCGCCTGCGCGCGCTGGCGCGCGCAACAGGCAGCTCACCCGGTAGCCCTGCGCAAGCAATTCGGCGCAGGTCGCGCGCCCGATGCTGCCCGTTGCCCCCAGCAGCAGCACATTCGCGCGGCTATCCGGCATCAATTGACCTGTATGTCCCGGCAAAAAAGCTTAGCCCCGCACCCGTGCGGGCCTGGACGCGCAGCACCTCGCCCACCACGATGGCATGGTCGCCACCCGGATGAACTGCGTGGCGGCGGCATTCGAAACGCGCAAGGCACCCCGGCAGCAGCGGTGCGCCGCCTGTGCCTTCGGTCACGCCATCCAGATTGAAATCAAGCCCGTCACCCGCAAAGTGGCGCGCCAGCCAAAGCTGATCTTCGGCCAGCACATGGATCGCGAAATGTTCGGCCTGCTCGAACGCATCGAAGCGGCGCGAGAACCGTCCCGGTGCCCACATCACAAGTGCAGGGTCCAGCGACAGCGCCGCGAAACTGTTGGCGGTAATCCCCAGCCGCCCTTTTGCACTCAGCGTCGTGACCACAGTCACCCCGGTCGCAAACTGCCCCAATGCGTCACGAAACGCGCGCTGATGCGCGGTATCGGGGGTAAAAACCTGCTCACTCATTGCTGATCCGTCCATCCTGCCTGTCCCTTGCTGGTGCCTGCCGGGCAGATAAGCTGCCCCC